>NZ_JBQEDL010000079.1:0-2629 GCF_052106715.1 Gordonia sp. (in: high G+C Gram-positive bacteria) | reverse complement strand
GACGCGTGGGTTCACCGTGGCTCCGCAGGATCAGCGGTTGATGTCGAAGCTGCGGGGGTCGATCACTCCGGCGTTGCGCGCCAAGCTCGACGTGCTGCTGACCGCCTGGGCCGCGCCCGGGATGAACAATCCCGAGGACGCCGATCCGCTGTTCGGCGCGGCCGACCAGGACGGCCTCGACCCCGATGTGCTCGCCGCAGCGCGGGAACGGGACACGCGGTCCACTGCGCAGCGCAATCATGACGCACTCGCTGCGATGGCCGACTTCGTTCTCGGCCACGGCGCGCTGGGACGCCCGGATCGGCTCCCGGCTGAATTGGTCGTCACCGTCACCGATCAGGAACTGGCCGCCGAAGCGGGCGTCGCGCTCACCGCGACCGGTGTGCGCATTCCGGTCTCCGAACTCGTCGAGATCGCCGCGCACGCCACCCCGCATCTGGCGGTGTTCAAGAACAACACGTCCGAGGTCCTGTATCTCGGCCGCGGCAAGCGCTTCGCGAGTAAAGCGCAGCGGCTGGCGATGTTCGCCCGCGACCGTGGGTGCACCGGGCCGGGCTGCGATGTGCCGTTCGCTCGGACCGAGGCGCACCACACGACGCGGTGGGAGAGTGGTGGCCGCACCGACGTGGACAACCTGGGCGCGGCGTGCGGCAAGCACAATCGTGCCGAGGGCACCGGTCCCGGTAAGTGGGAGACGGCCGTCCTGGGTTCGGGTTCGGATGCGGGCCGGGTCGGTTGGCGGCCGTCCGGGTCCGCCGACCAGTGGCAGATCAACCCGATCCATCACGTCGGGCAGAGCCCAGGAATGTTGCCGCACGGCCCGCCCCGTGGTGCGGGCTCGGCGGTCGAGGCCATGCTCGCTCGGCTCCTCGACGCAGCCTGACCCGACCGGAGCCCGCTCCCGGCCGGGCGGCAGTCTGTCGGCGGGGGCCGCGACGTGCCGTGCCCGCTACTCGAAGTCGGCGCCGACCTTCGGCGGCGACGCCGCCAGGAGCGTGTTCTCGTCGTCGCTGAAGGCGCGTGAACGAGAGAGGAAGCGGACGCCCTCGGGGGCCTCCAAGGAGAAGCCGGCACCGCGTCCCTTGACGACGTCAAGGATCAACTGAGTGTGTTTCCACAGCTCGAACTGGTCGCCGTTTATCCAGATGTGTACCGCGGGGAGGGGATCGGCCAGTTCGATCGTGCCGACGAGGACATCGCGCTGACCGATGCGGTACTCGCCGACCGGATAACACATCGGCGCCGATCCGTCGCAGCATCCGCCCGACTGGTGGATCATCAAGCCGCCGTTCAGTTCGGTGAGTTTCGTGAGGAGGTCGACGGCGGACTCCGTCGCCGTCACGCGATCAGGGGCCTCAGACATGCCGTCGTCCTTTCGTTGTCGTGTGGTCTCGAGGGTAGGCGTCTCGAATGGCCGGGGGTCTCGACTTCGCTCGACCAGCGGTGAGTGGCTCGACCAGCGGCGGGGAGGATCGACCACCAGTAGGTGAGGCTCGAGTGGCAGGTGATGGAAGTGGTGCTCGCCCGGGCCGGGATCGCCGGCCCGGGCGAGAGACTACGGATGCCTCAGAAGAAGCCCTTGGCGCTCTGCGCGTAGCCGACCAGGAGGTTCTTGGTCTGCTGATAGTGGCCGAGCATCATCAGGTGGTTCTCACGGCCGACGCCGGACTGCTTGTATCCGCCGAAGGCGGCGTGCGCCGGGTAGTCGTGGTAGGTGTTCGTCCACACGCGGCCCGCCTGAATGTCGCGGCCCGCGCGGTAGGCGACGGCACCGTTGCGGCTCCACACGCCCGCTCCGAGGCCGTACAGGGTGTCGTTCGCGATCGAGATCGCCTCGTCGTAGTCGGTGAACGATGCGACCGAGAGGACCGGACCGAAGATCTCCTCCTGGAACACGCGCATGTTGTTGCTGCCCGCGAACACGGTCGGCTGGATGTAGAAGCCACCCGACAGGTCGCCGCCGAGGTCTGCCGGCTCGCCGCCGGTGAGGACCTTCGCGCCCTCCTCCTGGCCGATCGCCAGGTAGGAGCGGATCTTCTCCCACTGGTCGCTCGATGCCTGCGCACCCATCATGGTGTCGGTGTCGAGCGGGTTGCCCTGCTTGATCGCTGCGACCCGGGCGACGGCCTTCTCCATGAACTCGTCGTACATGCCCTTCTGGACGAGTGCGCGGCTCGGGCAGGTGCAGACCTCACCCTGGTTGAGGGCGAACATCGAGAAACCCTCCAGCGCACGGTCGAGGAAGCCGTCGTCGGACGACATCACGTCGTCGAAGAAGATGTTCGGGCTCTTGCCGCCGAGTTCGAGCGTCACCGGGATCAGATTCTCGCTCGCGTACTGCATGATCAGTCGGCCAGTGGTGGTCTCACCGGTGAAGGCGATCTTGCGGATGCGCGGGCTCGACGCCAGCGGCTTGCCCGCCTCAACGCCGAACCCATTGATGATGTTGAGGACGCCGTCGGGCAGCAGGTCGGAGATGAGGCTCATCAAGTAGAGGATCGACGACGGCGTCTGCTCGGCGGGCTTCAGGACGATGGCGTTACCCGCGGCCAGTGCGGGTGCGAGCTTCCACGTGGCCATGAGGATCGGGAAGTTCCACGGGATGATCTGGCCGACGACGCCGAGCGGC
>NZ_JBQEDL010000078.1:0-2913 GCF_052106715.1 Gordonia sp. (in: high G+C Gram-positive bacteria) | reverse complement strand
GCCACGACGGATACCCCTGGTTCCGCGAACCGGTCGATCCGGACCACCCGAACCGACACCGCGAACCCTTACGGTCGCACAGTCGACGCACTATGACGGCCCGCCCCGACGCGGCATGAGAGTCGCACCTCTCGTCGACCGTGGAAAAGGCCTGATACTGGCCAGAAACGGATCACCGCGCGGCGCCGGAGCGCAGTACGGCGTTGCGACGTGCGGCGGCCGGGTCTGTACGGTGCAAGAAGAAGAACCGCATGAAACCACGCACGATTATTGAGCGAAAGGACATGCATGGCTACGCCTGCACCGACGTCATCGACCAAGGCGCCGAAGGATCCCGACAAGGGATACGTGGCGCTACTCGGCTGGAGCCTGGGGGCTGTCGAGGCACTCGACGCCTTCGATCGGCGATACGTGGTGGTGGCCCCGGACTGGGCCGAAGAGTACTGCACCGAGCACGACATTCCCTTCCTCCCCTGGAACTTCGAGCGGCTCAACGACCGCTCGATGGAGATCGCCGAGACGCTGCAGGGAATGGGTGTCAACGTCGCGATCCCGCTGTTCGAGGAGACGGTCGAGTGGGCAGGCGCGATCAACTCGGTACTGATGGACAAGCCCCGCCTGTTCGGGCAGGCGATGCTTCTGCGCGACAAGGCGCTGATGAAGCGTCGAGCCCAACTCGGCGGCATCCGCGTCGGCATCTTCGAGGAGGCGCACGACCGCGAGGACGTGATCCGATTCCTACGGCGCGTCAACCAGACGCTTCTCAAGCTCGACGGCGACCCGAACGACCCGATCCACCTCAAGGCGTTCGACAAGGCGGGCTGCCTGGGACACCGCGTAGTCCGCACCCCAGACGATGTCGACTCGATTCCCGACGAGGAGTTCCCGGTGCTGATGGAGTCGCACCTGGACGGCTGGGAGTTCGCAGTCGAGGCGTGGATCCACAACGGCAAGATCAAGTTCCTCAACATCTCCGAGTACGTGACGCTCGGATACTCGGTGTTCGTGCCGGCTACGCCGGAGCTCGAGAAGTACCGTCCGCAGATCACCGCTCAGATCGAGAAGCTGATCAAGGCCTTCGACATCGACTTCGGCTTCGTTCATCCCGAGTACTTCGTCACCAACGACGGCGAGATGTACTTCGGTGAGGTCGCGTACCGGCCGCCGGGGTTCAAGGTCTTCGAACTCCTCGAGCGCGCATACGGGTTCAACGCATACCAGGGCATGGTGCTTGCATTCGACCCGAAGACCACCGAAGAGGAGATCGACGCGTTCTTCCCGCAAGAGGTCGTCGACGCACACGGTGTCGCCGGCTGCTTCGGCGTCTACCCGCGGCGCCGCGTGGTGTCGTCATTGGAAGTCCCCGAGGAGACGGCCGACGACGACTACTACGAGACCAACGATCTCTCGGCTCCTCTCGAGGAGACAGTCACCAAACGCACCGCGTTCGGTACCCACTGGGGCCTTCTGTACTTCTTCGGTGAGGATCCGTACCGGATGCGCGACCTGCTGAAGAGGCAGGAAGAACTCGACTTCTACGTATAAGGAATGATCGGGCGATGGACGACTGTCAACCGAGCCCGGCGCTGACCTCGCGGGTGGAGCAACTCGATCACGCGGTGACCGCGATGCGCGAGGCGCCCGACTACACCAAGGCGACCAAACTGCGTCGAGTGTTGGACGCGCTGCGCCGAGTACTCACTCAAGACGGCGGCCCCGCCGCCATCCGTGACCGCGCACAGACGCTTGAGGCGTCTGGCGTCTTCAGCGGTACTGACTGGGATGATCCCGCGATCCTGGTCGCGGCGTTGGCTGGGCCGAGTCTGCACAGCGAGAACGTCGACACAGTGGTCTTGGAGTCTGCCAGCGAACTGAGGCTGGCGGCGATCGCGCAAGGCGATTACGAGCACGCCGACCTGACGGCCGACGACGCACGACGGTTCCTGTCGCAGGTCCTCGCAATCAATCTCGACCTGTTGCTCGCTGCACCATCGGAGGCCGAACGCGTCCAACAGGGCAAGTCTGCAGCGATGATCCGCGAGGTTGTCGCGTACATCGTCGAGCAGATCGGCTACGCCACGGTGCTAGACGAGTTGGGCGACGAGATCTGGCGGATTCTGCGTCAACGACCCATCCAGGTGGACCATGTCAAGGCTATGGTCACCCGAATCGCCATCGCGCGCAACGACCCCCGTACTGAGCACAATGCTGCTGGCGGGCAGGGACTGGACCGGTTGACCACAGCGCTCTTCGGCCCGACCGAAGCGTGCCGTGAAGATCCGGGCACCGACGTGTACCTCTCACGCATCGAAGCGATGGATGCCGAAGCGCTGGAGTCGGAGTCTCGCGGATTCGCCCGCGCCATGCACGACACCGGGCTGGTCTCCGGTTACCACGCGGTCCTGGTCACCTACCTCGCCGAGACGAACGTGTACTTGCTGCCCGAAGTCCTCGGCGTGTCCGAGGTGGGACGCAACTGCATGCTGCGCTACGCCGACCTCGTGCAGGAGTTGATCCGGCGGACCGTCTCGCCGCAGAACGCCCAGTGTCTGTACGGGCTCGCACTGCTGCTCGACCGCGGGATCCTGCACCAGCCGCCCGTCGTCCCGTCGCTGTGGCGCCAACTCGCTCTCACCCTCGCACCCCGGGTGCGCGAACGCCTGCAGTCGGCATTCGGCCCTGCGGTCGAGCCCGAGTCGCTCCTGATCGGCGGCCTGCTAGCTATGCTCGGCCAGCCCCTCGGCGTGGGCCAGGGCGACAATCCGACATGCCAGTCCGCGCGGGCGCTCTCGATGTGGGCGTATAACGACCCCGATTACCTGCTGCAGGTCGTCGCGTGGGCTGCGCGCGATGATGATGTGGTCGCGCACTTCGAAGGACAGTCCATCTCGTCCTCCGAACTCGTCACCGGGG
>NZ_JBQEDL010000077.1:0-2975 GCF_052106715.1 Gordonia sp. (in: high G+C Gram-positive bacteria) | reverse complement strand
CCCAGGCATAGACTGGTGCCATGACGCGCACTCTCATCCTGCTCCGCCATGGCCAGAGCGAGTGGAACGAATTGAACCTGTTCACCGGATGGGTGGACGTCCGACTTACCGAGAAGGGCAAAGCAGAGGCCCGCCGCGGCGGTGAACTGCTCGCCGAAGCAGGTCTGCTGCCCGACGTGCTGCACACCTCGGTGCTCAGCCGGGCGATCCAGACGTCCGACATCGCGCTGGACTCCGCCGATCGCCTGTGGATCCCGGTGAAGCGCTCCTGGCGTCTCAACGAGCGCCACTACGGCGCACTGCAGGGCAAGGACAAGGCAGCCACTCTCGAGGAGTTCGGGCCGGAGCAGTTCCAGCTCTGGCGCCGTTCGTTCGACGTTCCGCCGCCGCTGCTGGACGACGACAGCGAGTTCAGCCAGGTCGGCGACCCGCGCTATGACGGCATCGACGGCGAGGTGCCGCGCACCGAATCGCTGAAGATCGTCATCGACCGTCTGCTGCCGTACTGGGACGCCGAGATCGTCCCCGACCTCGCGGCGGGCAAGACGGTGCTTGTCACCGCACACGGCAATTCGCTGCGCGGACTGGTCAAGCACCTTGACGGGATCAGCGACGACGACATCGCCGAGCTGAACATCCCCACCGGCATCCCGCTCGTGTACGAACTCGACGACGACAACGTCCCCACCGGCCCCGGTCGGTACCTGGACCCGGAAGCCGCAGCCGCTGGCGCCGCCGCCGTCGCGTCGCAGGGCAAGAAGTAGCGAAAACGAATGAGGCGGGCGGGGCGTCTGAACGCCCCGCCCACCTCATTCGTCGGTGCGGGTCAGACCTCGTCGACGTCGCGGCCGTGGAGCTGTGCTGCAGCTGCCGCGATCGCCTCTTCGTCGACGTCCCAGTCACCGGTAGCGAGGTAGACGACCTTCTTGGCGACGGCGACCGCATGGTCGGCGAAGCGCTCGTGGTAGCGGCTGGCGAGGGTGGCGTCGACGGTCGCGGTCGGCTCGCCCTTCCAGTTGTCGCTGAGAACCTTCTCGAACACGCGGGCGTGCAGCTCGTCGACCTCGTCGTCCGCGTTGCGGATGACGTCGGCCAGGCGCAGATCCTGCGTGCGCAGCAGTTCGGAGAGCGTGCGGGACACTTCGACGTCGCGCTCGCCCATCTTCGTGAAGGTGCCCTTCAGGCCCTTCGGGATGGCGCGCTCGGGGAAGCGGAGGCGTGCGAGCTGGGCGATGTGCTCGGCCATGTCGCCCATGCGCTCCAGCGATGCGCTCACCCGCAGTGCGAAGACGACGATGCGCAGGTCGCGCGCGACGGGCTGTTGGCGGGCGAGGACCTCGATAGCGAGTTCGTCGAGGCTGACGGCCAGCTCGTCGATCTGCACGTCGTCCGCGATGACCTCTTCGGCTATCGCGACGTCGCTGTTGGCGAAGGCGCGGGTCGCCTTGTCGATCGCGACCGTGACGAGATCGGTGATCTCGACGAGGCGGGACTGGATCTCCTCGAGGGACTGGTGGAAGACTTCGCGCATGAGAAGCGCAACCTTTCGTTCGGATCTCGGGCGGTTCCGACCGGCCGATGGAGGGCACAGCTGTGTTCGCGAGCCCTCAGTGATTGTCGTCGCCGAAGGTTAACGAATGGTGCCCGTTGTGTGAATACTACTTCGCCCCCGTGCGCGCTGGCGCGGAAACAGGCGGAAGGGGAGGTGAACGGGCTCTACGCTGGAGGCATGACTTCGGGCACTATCGCGCTCATCGCGCTCGCCGTCGGCCTGGTCATCGGCATCGGCCTATCGATGCTGCTCTTCTGGGCGTACCGTGCGCGTGAGAAGGTGACCGAGGCCGCGTCGGCGCGCGTCCCGACCGGAACCGCAGATGTCCTGGACAGCATGGACGATGCGGCATGCGTCGTCGATGCGTCGGGGCTTGTGCTGGCCATCTCGCATGCCGCGGCGCGATTCGGCATCGACGTCGGTGCGACGCTCGACCATCAGGAGTTGCGCCAGCTCGTGCGCACCGTCCGATCGACGGGGGCATCGACGACCGAGACCATGCGTCTGACCCGATCGGGTGTCAGCCTGGACCCGCGCCTGGTGTCTGCCCGGGCGAGCGTCCTTGGCGGGCAGCTCACGCTTCTCATCATCCGCGACGTCACTGAGCAGGAGCGGCTCGACCAAGTGCGCCGCGATTTCGTGGCGAACACCAGCCATGAGCTGAAGACGCCGGTCGGCGCGGTGAGTCTGCTCGCCGAGGCCATCGAGTCCGCAGCCGACGACCCGGACCAGGTGCGGGTCTTCGCCTCACGCATCTCGGCGGAGGCGACGCGTCTCGCGCAGCTCACCGGTCGCATCATGAGCCTGTCGCGCCTGCAGGCATCCGACGGCATCGCCGATTTCGGGCCCGTCGCGATTGACGAGGTCATCACCTCGTCGATCGAAGCGCACGCCGTGCAGGCCGATTCCGCGGGTGTCGAGCTGATTCGCGGCGGCGATCGCGGCGTGTTCGTGCGCGGCGATGCGCAGATCCTCGTGGAGGCCATCGGCAACCTCGTTGCAAACGCGATCGTGTACTCGCCGCAGGGTTCGCGTGTGGGCGTGGGCATCAAGGCGGATGGCGGGACGGTGGAGATCGCGGTGTCCGATCAGGGCATCGGTATCACCGAGTCGGACCGGGAGCGCATCTTCGAGCGCTTCTACCGGGCCGATGAGGCGCGTTCCCGCCGCACCGGCGGTACGGGGCTGGGGCTGTCGATCGTCAAGCATGCGACGCAGCGCCACGGCGGAGAGGTGCGCGTCTGGTCCCGTCCCGAGCGCGGATCGACCTTCACGATGGTGCTGCCGCGCATCGAGGCCCCGGTGCCGGAGACCGATAAGAAGACCAAGAAGAAGCGCGCGCGGAAGGCGCTCAAGGCCGCCGCAACTGCGCGCGTCCGGAACGGAGAGAACGCATGACCCGCATCCTTCTCGTCGAGGACGA
>NZ_JBQEDL010000076.1:0-3271 GCF_052106715.1 Gordonia sp. (in: high G+C Gram-positive bacteria) | reverse complement strand
CTGGCGAAGAAGGTCACCAAGGTCGGCATCATCGGGGCCGGCCTGATGGCCAGCCAGTTCGCGCTGCTGTTCCTTCGCAAGCTGCAGGTGCCGGTACTGATCACCGACCTGGATCAGACGCGCGTCGACAAAGGCGTGGCGTACATCCACGAGGAGATCGGCAAGCTCGAGCAGAAGGGCCGACTCGACGCCGACACGGCGAACAGACTCCGGGCCCTTGTCACGGGCACGACCGATAAATCGCTGTATGCAGACTGCGACTTCGTCATCGAGGCCGTGTTCGAGGAGGTCGGGGTCAAGCAGCAAGTGTTCGGCGAGATCGAGCAAATCATCGCCGAGGACGCGATCCTCGCGACCAACACCTCGTCGCTGTCGGTTGAGGAGATCGGCTCACAGCTCACCCACCCCGAGCGTCTGGTCGGCTTCCACTTCTTCAACCCGGTCGCGGTCATGCCGCTGATCGAGATCGTGAAGACACCGGTGACGAACGAGCAGACCCTCTCGACGGCGTTCGTCGTCGCGAAGGGGCTGGGCAAGAACGCCGTCCTGACCGCCGACGCCCCCGGATTCGTCGTGAACCGTCTGCTGGCGAAGGTCATGGGTGAGGCGGCGCGCGCGGTGTACGAAGGTACGCCGATCGCCGACGTCGAGCAGGCGTTCGCGCCGCTGGGGCTGCCGATGGGGCCGTTCCAGCTCATCGACCTGGTCGGATGGAAGGTCGCAGCCCACGTGCAGGACACCATGGTGCGGCACTTCCCCGACCGGTTCTATGCGAACGAGAACTTCCACGCTCTCGCCGAGCTCGAGAACGTCGTCGAGAAGGACAAGGGCGGTCGCGTCACCGGCTGGACCAAGGCCGCCGAGAAGGCTCTCAAGGGCGCCGTGGACTCCGCACCGGCCTCGGCCGAGACGATCCTCACCCGTGTGCAGGACGGTCTCGCGCAGGAGATCAAGCTCATGCTCGATGAGAAGGTCGTGCCCGAGGTCGAAGACATCGACCTGTGCCTGATTCTCGGAGCCGGCTGGCCCTTCATCGACGGTGGTGCCTCACCGTACCTGGATCGCGAGGGCGCGTCGGAGCGCATGTTCGGCGGAACGTTCCACACTCCGCAGATCCGCGGCATCGGGAACTGAACGAAGCGCCGAGCCCGGGTACCTCAGGTGCCCGGGCCCGACGTCGTTCCGGCTGACTTTCGCGGTGCCCGGGCGCGACGCCATTCCGGCGGACGCTCGCGGGTCGTTGAGCGAGCGCAGCGAGACGAAACGCCTTGAGCGAGCGGAGCGAGTCGAAAGGGGTCGTCGCCCCGTCAGCGCCGCTCGTGCAGCGGCAGGTCGATCGCGCCGGTCTCCCCCGCGTTGCGGGCAACCGGAATCCGTGTGCCGAGCACCTGCGCGACGACATCCTGCGCGATCTTCGAAGCCGTGAGTCCGGCATCCGCCAGGATCTGATCACGTGAGGCGTGATCGATAAACTCATCCGGAAGTCCGAGTTCGTCCACCGCCGTGTCGATGCCTGCTTCGCGCAGCACCTGACGCACGCGCGTGCCGATCCCACCCACGCGGATGCCGTCCTCCAGCGTGATCACGAGACGGTGGTGCGCGGCGAGCTCGATGATCGACGGCTGCACGGGGATCGCCCATCGAGGATCGACGACCGTGGCTCCGATGCCCTGGGCGCGCAGTCGCGCCGCGACATCCATCGCCAGCGCTGCGAACGGTCCGATACCGACGATCAGGACGTCTTCGGACTCGCCGCGCGAGAGCACGTCGACACCGTCGTCGAGTCGTTCAAACGCCTCGATATCGTCTGCCACCCCGCCCTTGGGGAACCGGATCACGGTGGGAGCGTCGTCGACCGCCACGGCCTCATCGAGCGCCTCTGCGAGCCGCGTACCGTCTCGAGGCGCGGCGATGCGGATGTGCGGCACGATCTGCAGCATCGCCAGATCCCACATGCCGTGGTGACTGGGACCGTCGGGCCCGGTGACGCCGGCGCGATCGAGGACGAACGTGACGCCCGCCTTGTGCAGAGCGACGTCCATCAGCACCTGATCGAACGCACGCCCCATGAACGTGGCGTACAGGGCGACGACGGGATGCAGACCGCCGTAGGCGAGCCCTGCGGCGGAGGTCACGGCGTGCTGCTCGGCGATGCCGACGTCATACACCCGGTCGGGGAAGCGCTCGGCGAACGGCGCGAGACCGGTCGGTCGCAGCATGGCGGCGGTCATGGCGATGACCCGCGGGTCGCGCTCGCCCACGCGCACGAGGGCGTCCGAGAACACATCGGTCCAGCCCCGCGTGCTGCTGCCGAGCGGCTCGCCGGTCGCCGGGTCCATGCGGTTCACGGCATGGAATTGGTCGGCCTCGTCGTCGCGCGCCGGCTGGTAGCCGCGGCCCTTCTCGGTGATCGTGTGGACGATCACCGGTGCACCATACGACTTCGCCAGTTCCAGCGTCTCGATGAGCGCTGGAATGTCGTGTCCGTCGACCGGACCGAGGTATTTGATGTCGAGGTTGGAATACAGGGCCTCGTTGTTGGTGAAGCGCGAGAGGAAACCGTGGGTGCCGCCGCGGATGCCGCGGAACGTCGCGCGGCCCACCGCACCGAACACCCGGAAGAATCGGTCAGACTTGCGATGCAGGTCTTTGTACGCCGCAGCCGTGCGCACCCGGTTCAGATAGCGAGACATGCCGCCGATCGTCGGCGCGTAGGAGCGTCCGTTGTCGTTGACGACGATGACGAGGTTGCGGTCGTTGTCGTCGGAGATGTTGTTGAGCGCTTCCCAGGTCATTCCGCCCGTGAGGGCCCCGTCGCCGACGACGGCGACGACATGACGGTCGTCGCGACCCGTGGCGGAGAGTGCACGTGAGATGCCGTCAGCCCAGCTCAGGGAACTGGACGCGTGCGAGGACTCGACGACGTCGTGGACGCTCTCGCTGCGCTGCGGGTAGCCGGCGAGGCCGTCACGCACACGCAGCGCAGAAAAGTCCTGGCGGCCGGTAAGCAGCTTGTGCACGTACGACTGGTGCCCGGTGTCGAACACGAACGGGTCGTCGGGCGATTCGAACACGCGGTGCAGCGCGATCGTGAGCTCGACGACGCCGAGATTCGGCCCCAAGTGGCCACCGGTGCGCGAGACGTTCTCGACGAGGAACGCGCGAACCTCATCGGCCAGCTCTGCCAGCTGCGCGGGGCTGAGCCCGTCGAGATCGCGCGGTCCGTGGATGCCGGGAAGAATGGGCATCAGCACCTCCTGAACGTCTTCAC
>NZ_JBQEDL010000075.1:0-3541 GCF_052106715.1 Gordonia sp. (in: high G+C Gram-positive bacteria) | reverse complement strand
GAACACACACCCACCAGCACCAACCCACACACAGCAGACCGAACACCAGCAAGCAAAAATTATTAGCCAACCAAATTCAGGCCGACCTTCCCAACCTACCAGATGCTCTTCCCGTCGGCTACACGCGCTTGTACTCCGTTTCCGGAGGCGAAGCACGCATCGTCGAGGTCGTCTGCCCTGGTCGGGCGGAAGCGTCTGCGCGGTGTCGCGCTGACTTCGAATAAGTTACACACGTCTGACCGGGTTGCCAAATCGGGGGGTCAGTCGGCGACGGACGCCGCTGCGTCCAAGACCGCGGGCAGCTGTGCCAACTGGAATAACTCCGCGCCGAAGAAGGCCGCGACGTGGGTGACCTCGTCGTCGACGATGCTGACGACGTCGATTTGGAAGGGTTTCCAGACCTCCCCGTCCCGCATGTACATCCCCGCCGCGGGCAGGCCGTTGCACACGGTCGGAATCATCCGAAGATCGCCGGGCTGGTTCGCGGGGCATTGATGTGTCGTGAGTTCCCCGATCGCGGCAGCGCCCCGATACCAGCCGGGGAACGGCGGCATCTCCCAGACAGCGTCTCCGGCGAGGACGCCGACCAGTCCGTCGACGTCGTGGTCCTCGAATGCTCGACAGAACTCGGCGAACACCGCCTGTTCGCGGTCGGTGAGTTGATCGGCTCGCCGCCCGTCACGTCGCGTCCCGTCGCCCATGGTTCTGCGCGCGCGTGCGAGCGCGCTGTTGACCCCCGCGACGCTCATGTCGAGTAGGTCGGCCGTCTCCGATGCGGAGAATGCCAGCACGTCACGCAGGATCAGCACCGCACGTTGCCTCGGGGGCATGTCCTGCATCGCTGCGATCATCGCCAAGCCGACGTTCTCTCGGGCGACGACGGCGTCCGACGGGTCGGCCACGGCGACGTCCGGCAGGGGCTGCAGCCAGAGACGTTCCTCGTCGGCGACGACCGGAACGCGTGGGTCGGAGGCGTCGGTGCCGAGGCCGGTCGGAAGAGGACGCCTCGATCGACCTTCTAATGCGGTGAGGCACGTGTTGGTGGCGATCCGGTACATCCACGTGCGGACCGACGAACGCCCTTCGAAGCTGTGGAACGCCTTCCACGCACGCAGGTATACCTCTTGCAGCACGTCTTCGGCATCGGTCGTCGAGCCGAGCATCCGGTAGCAGTGCACGAGGAGTTCCGCGCGGTACACCGCGGTAGCCGTTTCGAAGGACCGTTCGTCAGTCATCGTGTGTCTCTTCGGTCGGATGCGGGTCAGGACTCTTGGGCCACGTAGTTCTCTGGACCGACCTCGGCGGCGGCCGGATCCATCCACATGATCTCCCATGCATGCCCGTCCAGGTCGAAGAACGACCGGCCGTACATGAATCCGTGCTCCTCGGTGTCGCCGACCGTCGCGCCCGCTGCCATGGCCTTGTCGACGAGCCGGTCGACGTCCTCGCGGCTCTCTGCACTGAGACAGACGATGCTGCCGCTCGACGTTAGCGGGTCGACGACCACCTTCTGCGGGACGAAGGTCTGATAGGTGTCGCGTTGCAACAGCATTGCGACGATCGCGTCACCCAGGACGAGCGCGAGGGCGTTGCCGTCGCAGAAGTTGTCGTTGAACGAGTAGCCCATCGACTCGAAGAAGTCGCGCGACCGGTCGAGATCGACGACGGGCAAGTTCACGAAGATCATCTTGTGCATGAGGATTCCTCCGGTTCCGCGGCATCTCTGCTGGATGCCGTCAGATGTATAGACCCGACCAGATCCGCAAACTGATCGGTCTGCACGGAAGTCGGTTTCGCCCGATGCATGATGGAGGCATGCCAGCTATCGAATTCCATATGGACAGCTCACTCGCACGCGCCGCTCGCCACCTCTGCCAGGTGTCGGTTCGCACTATCGCCCGCAGCGCTGACCTCGATGCCGATGCGCTACGCGAGTACGAAAAGGGCGCGGATGTCTTCGATGAGACGCAGATCCAACGGTTGACTGATGCGCTCGCTACCTACGGTGCGAGATTCGTTCCCGAGGACGAGTTCGGCGGCGTCGGAGTGCGCCGCAAGTTCACGCGCACCGGCGTGCGGATGATCGAGGCCTGGGAGGGCGAAGGCGGACCTGTCGCAGACGATGACGTCTGACGGCAGGAAGTCAGATCGCTAGGGATCTGATCGTCGGTGCGTCGTCGGGTACCTCGAGCACGCTGATCTCGTCGCCGACGCCGATCGACCCGCGCTTGACTATGCGCAGGTACGGTCCAGGACGACGCTCCTGCGCGAAGCGCTTCACCCAGCCGTCGCTGTCGTCGCCCATCCAGCGGGAGAACGTCTGACAAGGAATGCGAGGCGACGTGACTTCGACGATCACGTCCGAACCGATGCGCCACCGCTCCCCGACCTTGGCGCCGTTGACGTCAAGACCCTCGGTCCGAAGGTTCTCTCCGAAGAAGCCGTACGGGATGTCGCGGCCGAGCTCGGCCTCCCAGAAATCGATGTCCTCCTGCGCGTAGACGTAGACCGCCTTGTCGAGTCCGCCGTGATGCTTACGATCGGCCTGGACGTCGGCGTACAAGCCGTAGTCGCTCACCTTCACGCGCCCGTCGACCGGCCCTTTATCTATCGCCGTAACTCCTGACCGGCCCGAATCCGGGCGAAGGGTTCGAACGACACAGACGGCGAGTACAGAGGCCATGACGTCATGGTACGGGCGGCCTCGATCACCGCCACCGGGGCATGAGGCGTGCTCTCGGTAGTCTGCGGTGGTGGATCTGCAGGAGTTGAGGCGCTTCCCGGATGTCGACGGGCCGAGCCTGTCGGCGTCGGACGCCGCCGACCGGCTGATCCTCGACGAGGCCGGACCGTGGCTCGCCGAGGCACCCGCCGGAACGGTATCGGTGATCGACGACGCGTATGGCGCATTGACTCTCGGCGCGGAGGCTGTCGACGTCCGCGTCCACCAGGACCTGGTGACGGGCAGCCGAGCGCTCGATTCGAACGCCGATCGGCTCGGCGGACCGCGATACCGCGCGCACGATCTCACGCCGGACCTCGTCGACGGTGCTCGCGTGGTTATGATGCGGCTCCCGCGAGCCCTCGACCGGCTAGCCGAGGTGTCCGCGTTAGTCGCCGCGTACGCGGCTCCCGACGTGGTGGTCGTCGCCGGCGGACGGATCAAGCACATGTCCACACAGATGAACGACGTGCTGCTCGAATCCTTCGAGCGGGTGGACATCAGTCACGCGCGACAGAAGTCCCGGGTCCTCCTCGCGCGCGGCCCACGACGAGAGGTGGTCGCCGACCGACTCGCCGCATGGCCGCGGGTTCAGACTCACGAAGGGTTGACCGTAGCAGCGCACGGCGGCGTGTTCGCCGGCACCCGGATCGACATCGGCACGCGATTCCTGCTCGACGTCCTCGACGAGGCAGTGCCGGACGCTTCGACAGCCGTCGACCTCGCCTGCGGCTCAGGGGTCGTGGCATCAGCGTTCGCGCTCGCCCGTCCCGGCGTTACAGTGACGGCTTCGGTCCGCTCGGCGGACGCTGTACGTTC
>NZ_JBQEDL010000074.1:0-3622 GCF_052106715.1 Gordonia sp. (in: high G+C Gram-positive bacteria) | reverse complement strand
AACGTCAGCGCCCCGCGGATCTTCGGGAAGGAGGCGGCTTTCGGTTCGGGCATGGGGTCCAGTCTACCCGGGCCCGGCGCCTCGACCGGGAACATGTCTGTCGCACGGGTGCAGACTGCGAACGGATACCAAGAGGCGCCTGTCGCTCCCCAAGGGTGCGGCAGGCGCCTCTTCGTACGGGTTACTGCTCGACGCGAGTGCGACGGCGGGCGACGACGAACGCGGCACCCAGCATCAGCAGCAGCGCTGCCAGGATGAGGTACGGCGTCGGGTCGGCACCCGTCGTGGCGAGATCGCCATCCGAGCCACCAGCGCTGCCGGCGTCGCCAGCACCACCCGAACCTCCAGTACCGTCGGCGGCGGTGATGGTGATCGGGGCCGTCGCCTCGGCACCGTCCGGCTGGATGACCGCGATCGTGTGGTCACCGGCCGGGGTGTTCGCAGGAATGGTCACGGCCAACGTGAACGTTCCGTCGTCGGCGACCTGCACCGAACCGATCTCCACCGGGGTCGAGCGCAGCTCGACGACCAGCTCGAGTCCGGCTTCGAACCCGGATCCGACGATGTTCACCGTGCCACCGGCCTTGACCGTCGCCGCATCCAACGTGATGCTGCCTGACGCCGCGGGCGCCTCGCTGAATGTGATCGGAACCTGCACGCTCGTTCCGGCATCCGCCACCGCGACGGTGAACAGCTTCTCGCCGTAGACGCCCTCGGGAACCGTGAATGTGAGGCTGGCCCGGCCGGCCTCGTCGGTGGTGTCGACGATCGCCGGGTCGACGGCGCCCGAGGCGAGCACGGTTTCGTCGAGCGATACCGTGACCTCGCCCGGTTGTGGGTCGCCGCCGCTGAATGCCAGTGAGGAGAGGTCGATGGTTACCTCATCGCCGGCACTGTAGCCGTCGGCATCCGGAGCGCTCAGCGTCGCACCGACCGCACGCTGCGCGAGGTCAGGCTTAGCCTCGCCGTTGGCGTCGAACCAGTCGACCATCGACTGCAGGTCGATCTTGCCGGTGTCCGCCGAGTTCGTGCCCTCGGCCAGCGTGAAGAAGTTGTCTCCACCGGTGGCGAGGAACGAGTTCGCCGCGACGACGTATGACGCCGCAGGGTCGATCGGCGTGCCGTTCAGCGTGATCGAGGTGATGCGCTCGCCTGTCGCCGCTGCCGGATCGTAGGTGTACACCAGCCCGTCGGAGAGTCCGAGTTTGAGGAACGGACGGCTTGATCCCTCCGGCTGCCACTGCTCCTCGAGCACGCTCTTGAGCTGCGCACCGGTGAGGTTCAGCGTGACCAGCGTGTTGGCGAACGGCTGCACCGTCGCCGCCTCGCGGAAGGTCACATTGCCGTCAGCATCGCCCTCGCCTGCAGAAGCATAGGTGAGGTTCGCACGGATGCCGCCCGGGTTCATGATCGCGATATCCGCGCCGGTCGCCCACTGCTGCACGTCGGCGACGAAGTTACCGATCGTCGATTCTCCGCCGCGGTTCTCCGACCCGTTGGTCTGACGTGCGCGATTGAAATCTCCGGTGATGGCCCCGACAGACTCGGCGCCGAGGACGTCGGCCTCCGCCTTGGCGTCGTCGACGATCTTCTGCACCTCGCCATCGGCGTCGTACAGCGGAGCATCGTCCTTTGTGAGCGGCTTGATCTCATTGGTGATCGAGAGCAGTTCCTTCGTCTCCGGGTCGACCTGCAGGTTCATCAGGCCGAAGTTCTCGCCGTACTGACCGGCCGAGATGACCGGGCGTCCGTCGATCACGTGGTTGTAAGCGAGGTGCGTGTGCGCCGAGACGATCGCGCTGACCTTCGGGTCCACGCCGTCGACGATCTCGCCCAGTGCCGATTCCGGTGTGATGCTCGCGACGTCGGTCGATGTGGCGCCCTCGTGCACCAGCAGGATCAGCACGTCAGCCTCGCCGTTGGCAGAGTCACCGTCGGTGAGGTCGTCGGCGACAGCGTTCACCGAGTCAGCGATGTTGCGTACCTCGAGGTCCTTGATCCCCTCGGGCGACACGAGTGAGTCGAGCTCTTCGGTGACAGCACCGATGAAGCCGACGCGCACGCCGTCCATCTCTTTCACCCATGCGGGGGCGAGCGCGGTTTCGCCGGTGTCGGTGAGGAACACGTTCGAGGAGATGTACTCCCACTCGGCGCGGTCCTGCACGCGGTCGCGAAGGTCTTCCCAACCCTGGTCGAACTCGTGATTACCGGCCGCGCTCACTTCGAGCCCGGCGGCGTTCAGCGCGTCGATGGTGGGGTTGTCGTCGTTGATGAACGACGTGAAGGTGGAAGCTCCGATGAGATCCCCTGCTGCCGCGAACACGGTGTTCGGGTTCGCGTCGCGCACCGACTTGACTGCCCCGGAGAGCACGGCGGCGCCGGCTGCGGCACCGTCGGCCTCAATACGACCGTGGAAGTCGTTGATCGTGACGATGTCGATGTCGACCGGCGGGATCTCGCTCGAGATGCCGACGATGACCGGGTCGTGGTCACTGGAGCGGAAGGGAGTGCCCGCCTCGGCGGCGCCGAACGCGTAGCCGCGGTCGCTCCACTCGGGAGAGTTGATCGTCCACACACCGGTGCCCGTCACCGACTCGGCCAGCTGCGGCGACGCGATCGCGTGGTCGAGCGATCCGAGCTCTCCGTCGAAGGTGTAGGTGTACTGGCCCTCGGCGTTCGCGGGAACGAGGTCGGTCCAGCCGGCCTGCGTAAAGACGTTGATCGGGTCTTCCTGACCGTAGGCGTTGAAGTCGCCGAGCAGCAGGATGTCCTCGCTACCGCTGGTCTCGGCGATCTCGTCCGTGAAGGACAGCAACGACTGTGCCTGCGCCGTGCGGTCGGCGTTGAAGTGACCCTGGCCGTCGGCCGGCTCGTCGCCGTCTCCCGACTTCGATTTGAAGTGGTTGGCGATGACCGAGACGATCCGGCCGTCCATGTCGAACGTCTGCGCGATCGGCTCGCGGGCGTTGCCCCACACCGTCTCGTCTATCACCGCTGTGCTGTCTCCGACAGGGGTGACGGCAGCCTTCTTGTAAATGATCGCGTTCGTGATGACGTCGGTCGTGGTGTCGAGCAGCGCCTCCGGCGTCGGGACGTACTCCCAGACATCGGAGCCGGCGTCCTCGTTGAGCCCGTCGACGAGGTTGGCCAGTGCGACATCGGCCGTGCCATCGCCGAAGTGAACCGAGTTCTCGATCTCCATCAGCGCGACGACGTCGGAATCCAGTCCGTTGATAGCCGTGACGATCTTGGAGCGCTGTACGGCGAAGAACTCCTCGTTCTTCGCGCCGCGTGCGTCGGAGTCATCCTCGCTCATCGTCGTGAAGTAGTTGAAAACGTTGAACGCCGCGACCTGCAGGTCACCGCCGACCTCGGGGGCCGTCTCGGGGCGTGGGTTCTCGGTCGTGAACGATGCCTTCTCGGCCGCAGCGGTCTCGTCATCAATCGGAGTGACCGGCTGCAGGCGCCAATCATCGAAGCCGTACTGCAGCACGTAGCCGGCCTCGGCGAAGTCGACGACGTCGCCGTTTCGAACCGTGACGTCCTCGGTGAAGTACGGCTGGTCGCCGGGGTGCGCGTTGTTGCTGACCTGCACGTTGTAGCCGTCGTCGAGCAGGATGCG
>NZ_JBQEDL010000073.1:0-3972 GCF_052106715.1 Gordonia sp. (in: high G+C Gram-positive bacteria) | reverse complement strand
ATGGTGCGGATCCTCGTGGATGCGGACCTGCTGCCCGCGGGGTCGCTGCAGTTGGTCAGCGGCAGCGTGCCGACGCTCTTCACTTCGACTCGCCAAGGCTCGCTCAGTACAAGCGACATGCTGCGGCTCGGCGACGTGGTCGGGTTCACCGGCAGCGCGTCGACGGCCGCCTCACTGCGTTCGCGGGCACCGTCCGGTGTGCGCTTCACCGCGGAGACGGACTCGATCAACGCCTCGGTGCTCGGCCCGGATGCCGTCGCCGGCACCCCGGAGTTCGACGCGTACGTCCGTCAGCTCGTCGTCGAAATGACGACGAAGGCCGGACAGAAGTGCACCGCCATCCGCCGCGCGATCGTGCCGACCGGTCAGGCCGATGCCGTGATCGACGCGGTTCGCGCGCGGATCAGCGACACGGTCGTGCTCGGCGACCCGCGAGCCGATGGCGTGACGATGGGACCGCTCGTTTCGACCGAGCAGCGAGACGAGGTTCTGCGCCAGATCAGCGCTCTCGTCGATGGCGGTGGACGGTTCGTCGTCGGTTCCCACGAGTCCTCCGAATCAGCGGGGGCCTTCGTGTCGCCCGCGCTGCTGCGCTTCGACGACGCACAGGCCGCGGCCGTGCACACGGTGGAGGCATTCGGCCCGGTGTCGTCGCTGATCACGTACGACACTGTGGCAGAGGCATCCGACATCGTCGCCCGCGGCGGCGGGTCGCTGGTGACCAGCGTCGCAACGCATGACCCCGCATTCGCCGCCGCGATCATGGCGGGCATCGCCGCATCCAACGGTCGTGTGCTGTTCCTCGACCGCGACGATGCCCGCTCCTCTACCGGGCACGGATCGCCGATGCCTGGTCTCGTGCACGGCGGTCCGGGTCGTGCCGGCGGGGGTGAAGAGCTCGGCGGCATCCGCGCGGTGCTGCATCACATGCAGAGGACGGCCGTGCAAGGCTCGCCGGAGATGCTCACGGCGATCACCGGTGTGTGGCATGCGGGGGCGGCCGCACGCGAGGACGGCGTGCATCCGTTCCGCAAACCGCTGTCGCAGCTGCGGATCGGCGACCGGATCGCGTCACGCAGTCGTGATGTCACCCTCGACGACATCGAGACGTTCGCGCACTTCACCGGCGATACGTTCTACGCGCACATGGACGAGGAGGCCGCCGCCGCCAACCCGTTCTTCCCCGGTCGCGTCGCTCACGGCTATCTGCTGGTGTCGTGGGCCGCCGGGCTGTTCGTCGACCCCGAACCCGGTCCGGTTCTCGCGAACTACGGACTGGAGGACCTGCGCTTCAACACTCCGGTGTTGCCCGGCGACAGCATCCGCGTCGAACTGACGGCCAAGCAGATCACGCCGCGCGAGACCGACGAGTACGGAGAGGTGCGCTGGGACGCCGTCATCCGCAATCAGGACGACGAGACCGTCGCAACATACGACGTGCTGACGTTGGTGGCGAAGGAATAGCCCCGGCCGCCACCGGGCTGGTGTCGTGCGCACCCGGCTGCGTGTACCTGAACCGTCCCAGGTTTGGTGCCGCATCCTTTTGAGTTGATTGGATGTCATCATGCCGAAGAAGATCGATGCCGCGCTCCGTGAGCGCGCAGTCAGGCTCGTGCGCGAGCACCGGGCCGAGTACCCCTCGACCGCCAAAGCCATCGCGGCCGTTGCCCGGCAGGAGGGCGTCGGTGCAGAGTCGTTGCGTCGGTGGGTTGTGCAGGCTGATATCGACGCGGGAGACCGTGACGGGCAGACCAGCGAAGAACACGCCGAGATCCGTCGGTTGAAGGCGGAGAACCGGAAGTTGCGTGACGACGTCGCGATCTTGAAAGCAGCGACGACTTTCTTCGTGGGGGAACTCGACCCCCGCAACCGCTGATCATGGGCTTCATCGACCAGATGAGATCCGAGGGGTTTGCCGTCGAGTCGATCATCCGCGTTCTGCGAGAGCAGGGCGTGAAGATCGCGGCACGCACCTACCGGGCTTGGCGGGCGGGCCGCGTGTCGGCTCGGACCGTGACCGATGCGATAGTCGAAGGCGCCGTCCGTGACGCCGCCTGGCGCGTCGAGGTGCTGCCCGACGGGACGACACGCCGCCGAATGACGCCGGAGGGCTTGTATGGCCGCAAGAAGATGACCGCGCTGATCCGCCGCACCCAGGTCGCTGACGCCTCTCGTGGGGCCGTGGACCGCGCGATGCGCGCCCTGGGCCTGTCCGGGGTCACCCGGGCGAAGGCGATCCGGACGACGATCCCCGCGAAGGACGGGATCCGCGCCGGCGACCTCCTCAACCGCGACTTCACCGCCCCGCGGCCGGATCACACCTGGGTGACCGACTTCACCTACTGCCGCACGTGGGCGGGCTGGGTGTATGTCGCGTTCATCCTCGACGTGTTCTCTCAACGCATCGTGGCCTGGCACGCGCAGACCACCAAGCACGTCGACCTGGTCATGATCCCGTTGCGGATGGCGCTATGGGAACGCGACCGTCAAGGCCACCGCGTCGGGCCCGGACAGCTCCGACATCACTCCGATGCCGGATCTCAATACACGTCGATCGTGCTGACCGAGCACCTCGCGCTGGAGCAGATCGCACCCTCGATCGGGTCGGTCGGCGATGCGTACGATTGTCAGTCTGTTTCTGCCCGATCTCGCAATGATGGGGTAGTCCTGGCCGGAGTGTTCTGACCCTTGCTTACGATTGGCCCGCAGGGTGCCTTGGCGTTGATCTGTCGAACCTCCGGCCGGGCGTGCAGTAACCGCTGCCGCCGGATCGGGCGTGACCTGATAGGAGCCTGGAGCCTCGTCAAAGCGTCCCCATGACAGTCCTGTCCACCCGCCGGCGACAGCGTGACAACCACGCTAACCGGTGAAGGAGAGCACACCATGGAACAGATCGAGCCCGCCCGCTCTGGGCACGTCGTGATCGGCGTCGATACTCACAAGCACATTCACGTCGCCGCGGTGATGGACTCGATCGGCGGGATCCTCGCGTCCCTGACGATCTCGACCGACACCGCCGGGTTCCGGCAACTGTCGGAGTGGGCGGCGACGTTCGGGAAGATCATCGCGTTCGGGATCGAGGGCACCGGTTCCTATGGCGCTGGCCTGACCTCGTTCATTCGCCGGAACGGGCACAAGGTGATCGAGGTCTCCCGCCCCGATCGGCGGCTGCGGCGCCTGAACGGCAAGTCTGACACGCTGGACGCGGAGAACGCCGCAAGAGCAGTTCTCGCCGGGTTCGCGACCGCGGTTCCGAAGACCGCTGACGGGGTCGTCGAGATGATCCGGCAGCTGAAGGTTGCGCACGATACCGCGGTGAAGGACCGCACCGGGGCGATGGTGACGCTCAAGGCGATGCTCGTCCACGCCACCGAGGACCTCCGCCGAGAGACCGCCAAGAAAACGCAGAAGATGGTCGCCCGGCACTGCGCCGCTCTCCGACCCCGCGGGCTGGCGACGCCCGAGGACGCGAACCGGCACGCGCTCAGGTCGATCGCGAAACGTTGGATCGCTCTGAACGACGAGATCAAGGAACTCGAGGCGCAGATCGAGCAGCTCGTCCTGCAGCGCGCCCCACACCTGCTCGACGAGTTCGGCATCGGCGTCGACACTGCCGCGGAGATCCTCATCGTCGCCGGCGACAACCCCGAACGCATCCATTCCGAAGCCGCGTTCGCGAAACTTGCCGGCATCAGCCCGGTCCCGACCGGCTCAGGGATGACCAGCGGGAAGCACAGGATCAACCACGGCGGACACCGTCAACTCAACGCCGCGATCTATCGGACCGTCATCGTCAGAATGAGATTCCACGAACCCACCATCGCCTACGTCGCCCGACGAACCGCCGAAGGCAAAAGCAAGCGCGACATCATCCGCTGCTTAAAACGCTACGTCATCCGCGAGGTCTATCACCTCATCAAGACCGACCCGAAAACCGGCGAGATCATGAGTTGACAACTATAGGAGCATCAA
>NZ_JBQEDL010000072.1:0-5703 GCF_052106715.1 Gordonia sp. (in: high G+C Gram-positive bacteria) | reverse complement strand
GTCGAGACCCGTCGCGTACGACGGATCTCGACTCCGCTCGATCAACGTGGCCGGCGGGTTCGCGTATAGCCTCACCGCGGGACGCGGCCCCATCCTGCTGGTCGAGCGAAGTCGAGACTCCCTGGCGTACGACGGATCTCGACTCCGCTCGATCAACGTGGCCGGCGGGTTCGCGCTGTAGCCTCACAGCGGCGTCCAGCGGATCTCGACTCCGCTCGATCAACGTGGCTGGCGGGTTCGCGCTGTAGCTCACTTACGTGCGGACGACAGATCTCGACTCCGCTCGATCGACGTGGTTGGCGGGTTCGCGCTGTAGCTCACTTACGTGCGGACGACGGATCTCGACTCCGCTCGATCAACCGAGGTGGCCCGCTCGCGTATAGCCTCACCGCGGCACGCGCCCCATCCTGCTGATCGAGCGGAGTCGAGACCCGACTCAGCGGACGGCCTGGATAGACTGATCAGCATGGCTATCGATAGGCCGGCGAATGGCGACGAGGACGTAGTCAAGGCGCCGCGGGCACGTATGACAGGGGCGCAGCGTCGTCTTCAGTTGATCGAGGTCGCTCGTGGACTGTTCGCCGAACGAGGCTTCGAAGGCACGTCTATCGAAGAGATCGCGCAGCGCGCAGGCGTGTCTAAACCGATCGTGTACGAGCACTTCGGGGGCAAGGAAGGTCTCTACGCGGTCGTCGTCGACCGTGAGATGGACAAGCTCCTCGAACTGGTGACGTCGTCGCTGACCAAGAACCGTTCGCTGTACCGGATTCAGCAGGTCGCGCTCGCACTGCTCACCTATATGGAGGAGAGGACCGACGGGTTCCGAATTCTCGTCCGTGGCGAGTCGCCGCATGGCAACAACGGCGACACCCGTTACTCCAGTCTCCTGAACGACGCGATCAGCCAGGTGGAACATATTCTGGCGAGTGATTTCGATCGGCGCGGGTTCGACCCGGCATTGGCGCCCCTGTACGCGCAGGCCCTGGTCGGGATGGTGTCGGTGACAGCGCAATGGTGGCTCGACGTCCGAGAACCCGCGAAGGAGATCGTCGCGGCGCACCTGGTGAACCTGTGCTGGAACGGTCTCACACGTCTCGATCCGTCTCCGATGCTGGTCGACGCCGATTACAGCGAATCCGTGCCCCAGACGATGAATCCCGAGACGTCTACTGCAGAGACTTCCACTGCAGAGACGGCTACTCCGCGGGAGGGGAAGTCGCAGACGTAACGTCTGCTGCGGCGACTCGGCGGCGAGCAACGATCGTTCCGACTCCCCAGAGGACGAAGGCGAGGACCGCCGTCGAGATGATCTGACTGCGGACCGATTCGGTCCATAGTCCGAGTGCGACGATGACGGCGAGGGCTACCAGAGTGGCCCATGAGAGGTACGGGAACAACCACATCTTCATCGGCAGTCGGACGCCGTCGCGGTCGGCGCGGCGACGGAGAACGATCTGTGCGGTCGTGATCGACAACCACGTCACGAGCAGGGTGGAGCCGACGAGGGCAAGCAGTTGGTCGAGCACCTCCTCGCCCCAAAGGTAGTTGGCGGGCACCATTGCGAAGCCGACTACGACGCTCGCCAGTACTGCTCGCACCGGCACACCGTTCGACGTGGTCCGTGCGGTCCCGGTCGGCGCCATGCGGCGAAGTCCGAGCGAGAACAGCATCCGCGAGGCCCCGTACAGGTTGACGTTCATCGACGACAACAGAGCGATGACGATGATCGCTCCCATCGTGGTCGCGACGGCGGGTAGTCCGGCCTGCTCGAGGATCCCTACGAACGGGCCGGACTTCAATCGGTCGTCGTCGAGCGGAAGGACGAGGATGATGATCAGGACCGATCCGATGTAGAAGACCAGGATCCGCCACACGATGGTGCGGATCGCTTTGGTGACACTGGGGCCGGGATCATCGGTCTCGGCTGCTGCGACGGCGATGATCTCGATGCCGCCGAACGCGAAGGCGATCACCAGCAGGGCGGCGGTCACACCCCCGACCCCATCGGGGAGTATGGCCCCGACGTTGTCCAGACCAGGTGACGCCTCGGACGTCCACCCGAATAGGTAGGCGGCGCCGATGGCCAGGAACACAATGATGAAGACGACCTTGATCAGTGCCAGCCAGAACTCGAGTTCGCCGAAGTTCGCGGCGCCGCTCAGATTGAGAAGTGTGAAGACCACCATGAAGACGAGTGCCCACCCCCAGGCGGGCAGGACACCGACTAGGGAGTTGAGCCCTTCGGCTGCGGCGAGTGCTTCAGCGGAGACGACGAGCGTCATCTGGATCCACCACAGCCAACCCATCATGAAGCCGGCACCGGCCCCGAGTGCTTTTCCCACGTAATACGAGAAGGCTCCGGGATTCGGGTCTGCTGCGGCGAGCTCGCCGAGCATTCGCATCACGGAGACGATGATCAGACCGATGATCGCGTATGCGATGAGTGCGGCTGGGCCGGCGAGGGCTATGCCTTCGCCGGATCCGACGAACAGGCCGGCACCGATGGCCGAGCCCAGGCTCATCATCACCAGATGTCGAGGACGGAGGCCGGTCTTGAGGCGACTCTCGTCAGCGACGGCGATGTGATCTTGTTCGGAGTCGGCCATTCCCAGCAGTGTAATCGCCCCGTCGTGCGGAACAATCGAGGCATGTTCACGATGCGGGACGCGACCGCGGATGACTGCGCGGCGGTCGCCGACATCTACCGGCACTACGTCGAGACGTCGACGGCCAGCTTCGACCACGATGCCCCCGAGGTGGCGACCTGGCGGGAACGGCTTTCGTCCTGCCGGTCGCGAGGCCTGCCGTTCCTGGTCGTCGAGGACTCCGACATCGCGCCAGGTGTTCTCGGGTTCTCGCGGCTGGGCCCTTATCGCGGTAAGTCGGGATGGTCGTTCACCGCGGAGAACAGTATCTACCTTCGACCTGAGGCGGCAGGCCGAGGGATCGGGGCTCGACTCCTGCGTGCGACGATCGACGCGATCGACCCCGCCAGGATCAGGCATGTGATGGCGGTGATCTCGGAGGAGGCGCCGGGATCGATCGCCCTGCATGCCAAGGCCGGATTCGTCGAAGCCGGCCGGACACCGAGCGTCGGTTACAAGTTCGGGCGTTGGGTCGGCGTCGTCTACATGCATCTGGATCTCGGTGTGCCGCCTCACCATCGTTGATCGGAGCGCGATCGCTGGTCGGTGCGAAGGACTCGATTGGTACGCTGAGCAGTGTGCATATCCGTCTGACCTCCGCTGATTCGCCGGCTGACCCGGCGACTCACGGTGTCCTGGCGGGGGCGGTGTCGGCGATCATCGGTACCGCGGCCCACGGATTCGGCGGCGGGTTCGGCGCGCACGGGCCTGCGACGTCGCACATGCTGATTCTTCTGGCGCTCGCCGTCGTCGTTGGGGTCGTGCGTGCAGGCCAGGTCAAGGGCGGGGGCCGGTCCGCCGGCACCGGCTGGGTGTCGACCGCTGTGGCAGTTGTCGGCGGTCAGGTCGCCGCCCACGTAGCCCTCGCCCTCCTCGGTCACGGGTCGGTGGTGCCCGGCGGCGCGATGATCGCGTGGCATATCTTCGCACTGCCCGCTGCGGTGGGCGTGCTCGTCGTCGCCGAACGCCTCGCGCACTCGTACGGATCGCAGGTTGCCGTCATGCTCGGCTCTGCCGCGGGCTTTGCGACCGATGACATCAAGCCGACCGTGCCGACTCCGGCGGTCGAGACGGCCTATTCCCTTGCTCTGCAGTCGGCTTCGGGTGTGCGAGGTCCCCCGGCAACGATGTGAAGACCCAGTCACCTTCATTCACACCTTGCTCAATTGAGGAGACCTCATGGCACGGCGCTATTTGCTGCGCTCGGCCGGATTGACCGCACTCGCGGCATCCGCACTACTATCCGCCACCCTGCTCACTGCGTGTTCCACCGACAGTGACGACGCTTCGGACGCCGATGCGATCACGGTGACGCAACCGTGGATCAAAGCGACCGATGATCCGGCCGTCGACAACGGTATGACGTCGGCGTTCGCCGTTATCGAGAACTCGTCCGACCACGACATCCGCATCGTCGGTGCGTCCAGCGACGCCGCGAAAATGGTGGAGTTGCACGAAGTCGTCGAGTCGGGCGGCACCACCAGCATGCGTGAAGTCGAAGGCGGGATCGTCGTCCCCGCCGACGGATCGGTGACCCTCGACCCGGGCGGCGAGCACTTCATGCTGATGGGTGTGTCTCAGCCGATCCGTTCCGGCGACGTCGCGACGATCACCGCGAGGTTCGACGACGGATCCACTGAGACCATCCAAGCTCTCGCTCGAGACTTCGACGGGAATCAAGAGAACTACTCGCCGGCCGGCTCGTCTCCTGAAAGTGGGAGTCGAGACCACGGCGAGCAGAATTGACCCGGTTCTCCCGGAGAACCCTGCTGACCGGCGGTGTCGGGCTTGCAGGACTCGGTGTGGGCGCGGCGGCCGTCGGCGTCGGACATGAACTGTCCGAGCCGTCGGCTGCCGGGTCGACGCTGCCGTTCTTCGGAGATCATCAGTCAGGGATCGTCACCCCGATGCAGACGCACGTCGACTTCGTCGGACTCGACCTACTCGACCCGGCCGACCACGCAGCGCTGCAAGGGATCTTGCGGATGTGGACGCAGGACGCCGCCAACCTCACGCAGGGGCAGTCCGGGTACTCCGACACCGAGCCGGAGCTCGCTGTCGACCCAGCGCGGCTGTCCATCGCTGTCGGTCTCGGTCCGCGGGCGTTCGCGTCTGCGGCGCTGGCGGCGAAGAGGCCGTCCTGGTGTGCGCCGCTGCCTGCGTTCACGATCGACCGGCTGCAGGAACGGTGGGGTCAGACTGACGTGGTCGTTGCCGTCGCATGCGACGACCCGATGACGCTCGCGCACGCGGTGCGCATGGTCATCGCACCGGTTCGACGTCGTACCCGGGTGCGTTGGATGCAGCAGGGCTTCCATCACAAACGCAATCTGTTCGGCCAGGTCGACGGCACCGTCCAACCGGACGAGGGACGCTACGACGACCTCGTCTGGGACGACGGATCGGAGCGGTCGTGGATGGCGGGCGGGACGTCGCTGGTGCTCCGACGGATCGCGATGAACATGGATACTTGGGAGGCAGTCGATCGACCGAGTCGGGAACTGTCGTTGGGGCGGACCCTCGACAACGGTGCGCCATTGACCGGGAGTGTTGAGACCGACGATCCGGTGTTCACCGCGACCAAGGGCGGTATCTCGGTGATCCCGGAGTCCTCTCACATCGCGCGTGCACATCAACGATCCGATCGCGAGCAGTTTCTCCGTCGGCCGTACAGCTACGACCTCTCCCCGGCAGGTGGCGACGGCGACACGTCGGACAGCGGTCTGATCTTCGCCGCGTACCAGCGGGATCCGGTCGCGCAGTACGTGCCGGTCCAGCAGCGGCTCGCCGACCACGACGACCTGAACGAGTGGACCACACCCATCGGCTCCGCGGTCTACGCGATGCTCCCCGGCGCCCGAGACGGTTCCTACCTGGGGGCGCCCCTGTTCGAGTGATGTGCCCGTTGGTTGGCCGATGGTCGAGCGGAGTCGAGACCTTTCCAGTTGGTCGAGACTTCTCCCGCTGGTCGAGCGGAGTCGAGACCCGACCGCGACTCCGCTCGATAAGCGGTGGGGGGCTCGATAAGCGGTGGGGGGCGCGATCAGCGGGGGGGGAC
>NZ_JBQEDL010000071.1:0-5720 GCF_052106715.1 Gordonia sp. (in: high G+C Gram-positive bacteria) | reverse complement strand
AGTTCGAGATGGCGGATGAGCCCTCCGAGTGGGCGGCCGACAGTGTGTCTGGTTCGTCACTGAACGACGAACTGCCCAGCAACATCTACGACCCGGTCAGCGCGCTCACCGTGTCGTCGCGGACGTTCTCCGAGGCTGCGGCCGGCGATGGATCGATCGGCAACAGCATCACGCTGGGGCTGTCCAACGGCAGCTTCGCCGGCGCGAACGGCGATGATCTGACCGAGTCCATCTCGGCGAAGAACCTGCCCCAGGGACTCAGTCTCGTCGCCGAACGCACCGGGAACAGGGCGGTCGCCCTCACCCTGGAAGGCACGGCGGAGAACTCCGACGCTCTCGACAGCATCGACGACGTCGAACTGACGGTGTCGGATGCCGCGTTCTCGCGTCCACCGTCCACCGGGACGCGGGAGTTCACCCTTCGGGTCGACTTCGTCGGCGCCACCGTCACGACCTCGACCTCGCAGGTCACTGCCGCCCCGGACGGGACGCTGGATGCTGCGATCACGCTGACACTCGGCGGAGCCCGCTTCGCCGGTGAAGCCGGTCGCGACCTCATCGCCGACGGTGCGCTGAGCCTGCCGGGGCTGCCCGAATCGCTCACCGCCAGCGCGGTGCTCGGCGACGCGGGCACGGCCGAGCTCCACCTGTCGGGGTCGCTCGGCGACCTGCGGGGCGGACAGTTCGCTCTCGCCTTCACCGACGAGGCCTTCGATGGCATCGCCGCCGCGACGGTGCGCGGTGACGGCATCTCCGGGCTTGGCACGCTGCGGATCCATCGCGACGAACCGTGGCGAGAGATGCTCACTGCGCTCCTCGCAGACGCCGAGCTGGTGATCCAGGGGGCGTATACCCCGGCATCCTTCGCTGCTTTCGAGACCGCGCGCGTCGAAGCACGTGAGGCACTCGCCGACGAGGCATCCACCAGTGATCGGCTCGGCGCCGCGCACACGGCCCTCACCAAGGCCGGCGAAGCGCTGAAGATCGCGCAGTCGGCGTACCGGGTGATCGAGGCGGAGTCGTTCGACGAGTCATCGGGCAGCCCGCTGCAGCAGGAGACGACCGACGACGCGATCGGCGGCACAGTCGGCAACATCGGCGGCGTGACCGTCGGGTCGTGGATCGCGTACGACGGAATGGAGTTCGGTGAGACGCTCCCGGTGCGTGTGAAGCTGCGCTACGCGAACCACCCGGGCGACAGTGCGACCGACGAGGTCGTCGAGGTGCGGGTGGGGGCTGTCGACGGCCCGGTCGCGGCCACCGTCCCCGTGCCGGTGACGGAGGCGTGGAACGATTTCGCCACCGTCGAGGCCGAGATCGCCGATCCGTCGCTGCTCGCCGGTTCGAACAGGCTCTACTTCGTCTTCGGTGGAACGGCCGGCGAGGGCAACTCCTGGGTCATCAACCTCGACTGGGCGCAGTTCTCGGCGACCGGCGAAGACACCGATCCTCCGGTCAGTCCCGTTCGCATCGAGGCCGAGACGTACGTCGAGGACAACGGCAACGGTCTGATGAAAGAAGGCGAACCGCCCGCCGGCAATGTCGGCGGAACCTGGGATGGCGGACAGCTGGGCTACGCGAGCCATGACTTCGGTGCTGGCGAGCTCACACGGATCACGGTGAACGCCTCGACGCGCGATGAGCGGGTCGGAGACGATCCGCGACTCGAGTTCTACCTCGACGAGGTGAGCGAGGAGGCCAGGGTCGGTACGGTTTCACTGCCGAAGACCGGCGGCTGGGGCAACTATGTCGAGACGACGGTTCCGCTCGATCGGCCGGTCACCGGGACCCACGCGCTCATCGTCGTCATGCACGCGGATGCCATCGACGGTCAGGAGTACAACTACGTCGGCAACCTCCAGTGGTACGAGTTCCTGCCGGACGAGCAGCCGGCGCCCGACCTCACCGCGCTTGAGGCGGCGATCCAGGACGGGCAGGCCCTGCTGGCCGACCAGGATCTCTACGTCGCGATCGACTTCGCGGTGTTCCGTGCCGCGCTCGACGAGGCGACCAGAGTCGCGAGTGCTGCGGGTGTCGTGCAGGACCAGGCGGACGAGGCCGCACGCGTTCTCGGTCTGGCGATCGGACAACTCGACTTCGCCGTCGTGCGGCAGCTGCCGCTGCTGATCGCCCAAGCCGAGGCCGTCGACCCGGATGCGCACGCGCCCGAGCAGATCGAGGCGCTCAATGTCGCGCTCACCGCTGCGCAGGCCGTGCAGGAAGGCGCGTCGTACGAGGAGTACGCCGAGGCTGTCGCTGATCTGAGCGCCGCGCTCGACGCTCTGACGACGCCCGAGCCGACGCTGGCGGTATCGGTGGCCGCGTCGACGCGCGCTCTCGCCGGCAAGCAGTACGTGTCGGTGGCGGTGAAGAACGACGACTCCGTTCCGGTGACCGTCGTGGTGGAGACGGCGTACGGCTCGAAGTCGTTCGCGGACGTGAAGCCGGGGAAGACCGCGAAGGTGCTGATCAACTCGCGCGAGGCGGCGATCCCTGCCGGTGAGGTGTCGGTGTCCGTCACCGGTGTCGTCGGGGATGACGAGGTCACGGTCGAGCAGACCGCGACCTACGACGCGGCCGGCTGATCAGCGCGGCGCGGCCCCTGCGGAATCATCGTCATCCGCGGAGGCCGCGCGCACGGCATCCACCAGCTCGCGCCATGCGCCCCGCAGCTCGGAATCGGCCAGTTCCCGTTCGTGCTCGCTCTGCGGCGTGCGGGCGCGGATGCTCCACACGTAGCGGTCGGCGCCGGAGGATCCCTCTTCGGGCTCGGCCCACGGGCAGCGTTCGATCAGCGAGATCCAGACGTCGACGTCGGCGTGGAGTTGCACCTCCCAGCGACGTCGGATGCCGGCGACTCCGCCGGATCGCACGACGGCGACCGCGACCAGGGCGGCGGTGCCTCCGCTGTCACTCGGAGCGTCGGTCTCGTTCATCGTCGATGACTCCTACGGTGGTCCAGGCGTCGCGCACTGCGGCGACTTCCGAATCACCGTACTCCTCTGCGGCCGCGGCCACCGTGGCATCCGCGAAATCGCGGAACGTCGCGGTTGCAGACAGCCCGCCGGTCAGCGCCCGGTACCAGACGGTGCCCGCGCGCTCCCACGCGTTACCGCCCAGCGTGGTCGCGGTCAGGGCGAACGCGCGGTTCGGGATGCCGGAGTTGATGTGCACGCCCCCGTTGTCTTCGGTGGTCTGCACGAAGTCGCTCATGTGCGCCGGCTGCGGATCCTTTCCGAGCTCATCGTCGTCGTAAGCGGTGCCCGGCTCGATCATCGACCGGAGGGCTGTGCCCTGCACCTCGTCGGTGAAGATGCCCGCGCCGATCAGCCAGGTCGCCTGCTCGGCCGTCTGCCCCCGGGCGTACTGCTCCGTGAGCGCCCCGAACACGTCGGCGATTGACTCGTTCAGCGCGCCGGGCTGGCCCCGATACTCGAGGTTCGCGGTGTGCTGGATCACGCCGTGTGCGAGCTCGTGGCCGATCACCGTGAGCGAGCGGGTGAAGCCCAGGAACACCTCGCCGTCGCCGTCGCCGAACACCATGCGCTCGCCGTCCCAGAACGCGTTGTCGTAGTCGGTGCCGTAGTGCACGGTGGCGTTCAAGGGCGCTCCGGCACCGTCGAGCGAGTTGCGTGCGAACGCCGCCAGCAGCAGCTCGAACGTCGCGCCCAGACCGTCGAACGCCTCGTTGACCGACGCGTCGTCGACCGGCGGCTCGTCTTCGGCTCGCACGACAGCACCCGGCAGTGTTTCGGTGCCGCCCGCATCGCTGATCGTACGGTTCGGAGCATCGCCCAGTTCGGCCACAAGGGCGCCGTTCTCGTCGATCGAGAAGTTCAGGCGGGCACGGAACTGCGGTCTGCCGGCGATCAGAGTCTGGCGCGCAGCATCCGCTGCCTTCGTGAAGCGGCCCGACTGCGCCAGGCGCGCGAGGAGGTAGGCCGGAACGATTCCCCGTGCCGTTTCGTCGTGTGCGCTGAGATCCATATCGCCGACGATACGCGGGGGAGCCGACAGAGTCACCGTCGGGCGGAGGAACGGTAGTTGTCGTTCGGTGAAACGGCGGAGAAAGGCTGGTGAAACGGCGAGCGCAATGTGGTGAATCGGCGAGCAGAGTTCGGTGAAACGGCGAGTGCAGGGATAGTATCGCGTCCATGGTCGACTCCGGGATGATTCAGAGGCTCGTAGCTCCGCGGATTGTCGAAGCGCTCGCGGATACGAGGATCGTCGTCATTCAAGGAGCGCGACAGGTCGGAAAATCAACACTCTCGCAACAGATGTTGGTCGATCGCCCCGGCATATCAGTCACGCTCGACGATCCCGCGTCTCTGGATTTCGCCCGCACTGATCCGACGGGGTTCGTCGAGCAGGCACCGGACGGCCTGTTTGTCATCGATGAACTCCAGCGAGCACCAGAACTGGTCATTGCGCTCAAAGCCTCAGCCGATCGCGACAAGCGACCGGGGCGCTTCCTCGTGACAGGATCCGCAAACCTTCTTGAATTATCGTCGACTCACGAGTCGCTCGCCGGGCGCGCCGAACATATCGATCTCCATCCGTTCAGCCAGCGCGAGATCGAGCAGTCCCCAGGCTCGTTCATCGATCTCGCTTTCGCGACGGGCGCTCTGTCCGGTCACTCGAGTGAACTTGTGCGGGGAGACTACATCGAGCGCGCCAGCGCAGGTGGATATCCGGAAGCATTGCAACGCAAGTCGTCCCGGCGCCGACGGGACTGGTATGACGCATATCTGTCGCAGATCGTGCGTCGAGATGCCGTCGACATCTCAGGTCTGCAGCGGATCACGGATCTACCGCGGTTGCTCCGGCTCGTCGCCGCAAGGATGGGAAGCACGATGGTCTGGTCCTCACTCGCGGCTGACGCGGGGATGCCTCGACGCACGCTCGATCCGTATACGGCGCTCCTCGAGACGCTGTATCTGACTCACACCCTGCCTGCCTGGGAGGTGAACCTGACCAGCCGCGAGACCAAGCAGCCCAAGGTGTTCCCCGTCGATTCGGGACTTGCCGCCACGCTGCTCGGTGCAGCCCCAGATTCGCTCGGCCCCGGCTCGGCTCTGTCTGGGGCGCTGTTGGAGTGTTTCGTGGTCGGAGAGCTGCGTCGACAGCAGTCGTGGGCGTCGACGCGCGCGACGCTTCGTCACTACCGAGACAGCCGTGGCGTCGAGGTGGACGCTGTCCTCGAGGCGCCTGACGGTCGTGTGGTCGGTATCGAGGTCAAATCGGCGGCCACGGTCAGGGCGAAGGATGCTTCAGGTCTGAGCGTTCTGCGCGATCGGCTGGGCGACCGATTCGTCGCAGGGTACATCCTGCACACGGGCAGATCTTCCGTCGCCGTCGGGGAGCGGATCACGGCACTGCCCATGGACGCGCTGTGGGCGGCGACTCCCAGGTCGCTCGCGTAAAATCGGCACAATGACCGATGCCCCCGCCGCCGACACCTCTGAATTCGGCGACGGCCTCGATCCCGACGATCTCGCGACGACCCTGCGGGTGCTCGCCTCGCTGGATGCGATGAGCGAACAGCATCCGGATTACATCGCCGTCCGCCGCGCCACCGCGCAGATGTTCAAAGCCGTCAAGCGCGCTCGCCGCAAAGAGATCCGCGATGCGATCGCCGAGGCCGACCGGGCTGTCGTGGCGAACACCGCGACCGGCGCTCCCGACCGCATCGACGACGAGACGCGCGGCAACGACCTCGC
>NZ_JBQEDL010000070.1:3454-5830 GCF_052106715.1 Gordonia sp. (in: high G+C Gram-positive bacteria) | reverse complement strand
CGACGAATCGACCGACTCCGCACTGGTCGTCTGGGTCGATGCCGAGCGCGTCGATGCCGTGCAGGGCGCAGCCGATGCCTACGAGGAGAAGACCGGGGTCGCCGTCGAGATCGTCGGCAAGGACGTCGACACCGTCAAGGATGACTTCATCCAGCAGGTTCCGACCGGCAAGGGCCCGGACATCACGATGGGAGCGCACGACTGGCTGGGCGAACTGTCCACCAACGGCGTCGTCGCTCCGCTCGAACTGGGCGACTCGGCATCCGACTACCTCGATGTCGCACTCCAGGCGTCCACCTACGAAGGCACCGTCTACATGCTTCCGTATGCGGTCGAGAACATCGCTGTGCTGCGCAACGCCGACATCGTCCCCGAGCCCGCCTCGAACTTCGACGACATGATCGCCCAGGGGCGGGCCGCCGGACTCGACCAGCCGTTCGTCGTCGAACAGGGGGCCGAGGGCAACCCGTACCACCTGTACCCGTTCCAGACCGCGTTCGGGGCCCCGGTGTTCGGTACCGACTCCTCAGGCAGCTACGACCCTGCCGATCTGCAGCTCGGCAATGAGGGTGGCACAGAGTTCGCCACGTGGCTCGGTGCCCAGGGCGCGGACGGCGTTCTCAACACCGACATCGACGGCGAGATCGCCAAGCAGCAGTTCATCGACGGTAAGGCAGCCTTCTGGCTGACTGGTCCGTGGAACGTCGGTGCCGCCGTCGACGCCGGCATCAACGTCGAGATCGATCCGGTGCCGAGCCCGACCGACCAGGTCGCCTCGCCATTCGCCGGCGTGAAGGGGTTCTTCGTCAGCTCCGAGTCGAGCAACAAGGTCGCCGCCAACGACTTCCTGGTCAACTATCTCGGCACCGAGGACGTCCAGCTCGAGCTGTTCGAAACCGGCAACATCCTCCCAGCTCTGACCGCTGCGGCGGACACCGCGGCATCCGACCCGATCATCGCCGGATTCCAGACCGTCGGCGCTGACGCCGTCCCGATGCCGGCCATCCCGGCGATGGGCGCCGTCTTCCAGTTCTGGGGCATCGCCGAGGCGGCCGTCATCAACGGCGCCGACCCTGCCGCCACCTGGCAGAAGCTGGCCGACGACGTGTCCGCCTCCATCGAGTAGCGCCTCGGAGCCTCGAGAACACAGTTCGTTCTGTCGGGGCGGGTGCGCACGCGCTCGTCCCGACAGCGTGATGACGGGATGAAGATGACCGACCCCACCGCAACGGAGCAGACGCCGCCGCCCACTCGGCGTCAGCGTCAGGCCGCGCAGATCGCCGAGGCCGCCTCCGGACGCATCGGTTGGATGCTGTTGAAGATCGTGCTCCTCGCGGTCGTCGATGCCATCGCGCTGTATGCCGTCTTCGTGCTGTTCACGCACAGTGAGTGGGTCGTGCTCGGACTGGTCGTGCTCGTCACCGCGTTCGTCAACTACGTCTACTTCTCCCGCAAGGCGATCCCGGCGAAGTACCTGACGCCGGGCGTCATCTTCCTGATCATCTTCCAGGTGTTCACGCTGCTGTACACCGGTTACATCGGCTTCACCAACTACGGCACCGGCCACAACGGCTCGAAGGATCAGGCTGTCGCCGCGCTCATGGCCTCCGCGCAGGAACGGGTCGAGGACTCGCCCGCCTACCCGGTGACCGTCGTCGAGCAGCTCGGCACCCTCGGGCTGCTCGTCACGGATCCGGCGGACGGCGACGTCAGCGTCGGTTCGAACGACCAGCCGCTCACGGAGGTCGACGGCGCGACGATGGAGGACGGCAAGGCGGTCGCCGTCGACGGGTGGGACGCGCTCAGCTTCGCCCAGGTTCTCACCCGGTCCAACGAGATCGAGCAGCTGTCGGTCGACTACAGCAACGACCCGAACGACGGCGCCATCCGCACCCCGGACGGCCAGAACGGCTACCTGTACGTCTCATCGCTCGTGTACGACGAGGCCGCCGGCACCATGACCGACACCGGGTCCGACACGACCTACGAGGACATCGGTACCGGTGCCTTCACCTCGGCCGACGGCGAAGAACTGCTGCCCGGCTGGCAGATCACCGTCGGGTTCGACAACTTCGTCCGCGCGTTCACGGATGAATCGATCCGCGGACCACTCGTCTCGGTGACGATTTGGACCTTCGTATTCGCCCTGCTTTCGGTCGCCACGACGTTCTTCCTCGGCCTGCTGCTGGCGCTGGTCTTCAACAACACCAAGATGCGGTTCCGCAACGGCTACCGCATCCTGCTCATCCTTCCCTACGCGTTCCCGGCGTTCCTGTCGGCACTGGTCTGGGCGGGCATGATGAACGAGAGCTTCGGCTTCATCAACCAGGTGCTCTTCGGCGGAGCATCCATCCCCTGGCTGACGGACCCCGTTCT
>NZ_JBQEDL010000070.1:0-3354 GCF_052106715.1 Gordonia sp. (in: high G+C Gram-positive bacteria) | reverse complement strand
CGAAGAATCCGTACGGGCTGTGGTTCCTCAACACGCTCGTCATCGCCGTCGTCACAGGTCTGGTCACCGTGTTCATCGGTGCTTGTGCGGCATATGCCTTCTCGCGCATGCGCTTTGCTGGACGTCGTGTGGGGCTCGTAACGATCGTCGTCGTGCAGATGTTTCCGCAGCTGCTCGCCGTGGTCGCGATCTTCCTGCTCATGACGACGCTGGGGGACTGGTTCCCTGCCATCGGCTTGAACACGCACACCGGACTGATCCTGGTCTACCTCGGCGGCGCGCTGGGTGTGAACACCTACCTCATGTACGGCTTCTTCAACACGATCCCCAAAGAACTCGACGAGGCCGCCCGCATCGACGGCGCCGGCCACGCCCGCATCTTCTTCACGATCATCCTGCGCCTGGTGGCTCCGATCCTCGCCGTGGTGGGGCTGCTGAGCTTCATCGGGACGGTCAACGAGTACGTCGTGGCCAGCGTCATGCTCATCGATCCGGAGCAGCAGACCCTCGTGGTCGGCCTCACCAAACTCGTATCCAACCCGCGTTACGCGGACTGGTCGGCGTTCTCTGCCGGAGCCGTGATGGCTGCCATCCCTGTGATGATCCTGTTCCTGTTCCTGCAGAAGTACATCGTCGGCGGCCTCACGGCCGGTGCGACCAAGGGCTGAGGCCGACGAGCCGGTGGTGTTCGCGCGCGCAGCAGGCATCATGAGCGCGTGTCCAGCCCCGCACTGCGTGCGGCTCGTCGTACCGTGGAGACATGGCACGGGCTGACGGTCGCAACCTCGCATTGAGTTGGATCGCGGGTCTCATCTGCACCGGCGTCGTCGCCGCGCTGGTGTGGCTCGCGCTGCCGATGGGGCCCGTGATGGTGCAGTACGTCGGCGATACGTTGCGCACGGTCTTGCCGGGGGGTGCGGACGCTCCCTGACGGGTCGGCCGACACGTCGGCACGCCTGCGCTTTCGCATGCCATCGCGGCGATACTCTCGCACTGCACACAACGAGGAGAGGCGCCCACATGAGTGACCCCGAGGTTCCCCAGCACGAGCAGAAGTCCGGCGTCGACGACGTCGTCGACAGCGCCAATGCCGGACTCGCGGAGGCCGAGGCCGCGCGCGCCGACCAGCCGCAAGCGGCCGAGGCGGATGCTGCGGACCACACGCCCGCCGATCCCGCGCCCGCCGACAACACCCCCGTCGATCACGACGCTGTCGACCCCGACCTCGCAGCATTCGAAGCGGCCGAGCGCGACCACCCCGGGACCTTTGGCGGAGCGGGGCGTGCCGAAGCGGCCCCTGTGAATGACGAGTTCCGCTTCAGCAGGACGGATGACGCGACGATCGCCGACTCCGCGTATGCGCCGCCCGTCGCCGACGCCACCGAGACCCGTGTCGTCCCCTCCGAGCCGTACGCGGCGGAGACGGTCGCCGCGACGCCGGCCCACCAGCAGCCGATCTTCGTTCAGGCACCTGAGCCGCCGCGCGAGCGGGGCAACCGTGGCACGGCCGGTGCGATCGGTCTGCTCGCCACGATCGTCTTCGCGATCCTGTATCTCGGCATCGGGCTGGGGTGGAGCGCGCTTCGCGGTGACATCGCGGGCGGCGAGGTCGTCGACGTCGTTCTCACCACGCTGACGACCTGGGCGTTCTGGGTGCCAGTCGCCGTCTTCTTCATCGGCTTCTGGCTGCTCGGAGCGATCATCAACCGCGGCCGCTGGGGACTCTGGGTCGTGTTCGGGCTCCTGGTGGGCGTCGTCTCCTACGGCGGGTACATCCTCGGTCAGCTGTTCGAAGCGCCGTTCTGGCTCATCAACGCTTCTGAGGCGACCACGCTCGTGGGCGACCAGCTCTTCGCGCCCCTCGCGATCGCATCGTTCGTGCTCGGCCGCGAACTGACCATCTGGTTCGGTGCATGGGTCGCCCGCAGCGGCGCCCGCAAGACCGAGCTCAATGACGAGGCCCAGCGTGAGTACGAGCGCACGCTCGAGGCCGGTCCGAATCTCTCGAGGTAACCACGGACATGTCATCGTCTGACCCCCGTGGGCCCGAGTCCGCGGGGGTTTCGGCTGTCCTGGCGACGGTGATGACGGCCATCGGATTCTTCGCGCTGGCGGTGTTCGGCCTCGGGGCGCTGAGCGTCGCGACGGATGCCGACATCATCTCCGTCCACGGTCTGGGCCAGGCGCCCGGCATCGTCGGCATGATCATCGCGATCGCGGTGTTCGCCGGCATTCTCTGGCTCGCCGTCCGGATCGCACGACCACGGTTCCGATCTGTGTGGACCATCGCGATCGCAACAGCGCTGGCGCACCTGATCGGCGTCGGCATCGCGACGCTCGTCGTGACGGGAGAATTCGTCACCGGATTGGCGGTCATGGGCGGGCTGATCAGCGGGGGAGCGAGTCTCATCATTCTGGCGGCAGCGGCGGTCGCCGGTTGGGCCGGTGTCGCGCTTCGGCGCACCCGGGCGGGCCGTCCGCGGTGGCCGTGGGAGCGCGACGATCCCGACGCCGGTTGACGCGCATGCCCGAAATCTGTTGACCGTGCGCCGATCCCCGTACGCTGGAGGCGTGGAGCGTTCACTGGAGACGCAGGTCGACCTGGCCGTCGAGGCCTGGTTGCGCTGGGTGCCGCGCTGGGAGCCGGCGACCCACCGTGGTCGCGTCGCGCCCTGCCGCCGCTGTCTCGGTTCGCCCATCCTCTCCGCGGTCGGCATCGGGGCAGACGTCCCGCACGGTGTGCAGCACGGCCTTTCGACCCGCATAAAGACAGTCGTCGACCACGCTGTCGCCGCGTACACCGCGAAGAATCTGCCGATGCTGCAGGGCGAGCTGGACCAGCAGGCGGCCCGCAATCGTGCCCGCAGCTACCGGCCCTCCGAAGACCTCGATCCCGAGTACGAGGGCATGCCGCTTGACCCTGACCCGGTGCCCGGTGCGCCGTTCCTGTTCACGATCGCCGGACTCGCCGACGACGAGGCGACGGAGCTGCCGCCCCTGCCGCCGCTGTCCGATGAGGCGAAGGCCGCCCTCCGTCAGGAGGTCACTCTGGCCGACGAGTACGCCAACATGGTCGGCCGAGAGATCTGCGGGATGCTGCTGCGTCATCGCCTCGCGGTGCAGAACGCGATCTCGCAGTACGTCGAGCCGCAGATCGAGGCTCTGCTCGCCGAGCTCACCCAGGCGCTGGATTCGCCGTTCGACCCTGAGGTGCCGTAGCCGGCGAGTCCCGGCGCCCCCGGGCATTTGACCGCTTGCGTTACGCGGGATTACACTTGTTCAGGTGTGTGCACGTCTTCGCGTGCCTGCACGCGGGCTCCGGTCCATACCGGTCTGCCCCCACGGCATACCCAC
>NZ_JBQEDL010000069.1:0-7591 GCF_052106715.1 Gordonia sp. (in: high G+C Gram-positive bacteria) | reverse complement strand
CCTACGACCTCTGGGTTATGAGCCCAGCGAGCTACCGAGCTGCTCCACCCCGCGCTGCGTCAGCCACGTTACACAGGGGCCAACAGCGGAGGCAAATCGATTGGAGCCCATCGTGACTGACGACACCCGACACGAGAAAAGCTCAGCGCTGCCGCACACCCATGATCCGGGCGACCTGGGTCGCGATCGGGTTCAAGTTCAGCTTGTCCGGATCGGCCTTGGGCTGATCATCCCACGGCTGAACGAACGTCGGGTTCGACAGGTCGGCGTTGTTGGCGCCACGGACACCGGTCGGATTGCCGGTCGCCACCGAGCATCCGGCGGCGGTGTTGAACGGGAAGTCGTCGTAGTTGACGTCGAAGTCGGGGTGAGTCCGCTTGTACTCGGCGAGCATCGCCTGCGTGCTCTCGTAACCGCGCGTACAACTCGGCGGATTCTCGGTCTCCAGCACGACACCGAACCGAATCTGCCCGTCAGACGATGCGGTGGTGTGACTGCTCGCCGACAGCGACGAGAGCATCGCGAACGTCATGCCGGCCGCGAAGGACGTCGGGGCTATCTCGTGCACCGTCGCACCCGCCTGGTGGATCAACTTCGTCGCGTCATCGCCATTGCTATCGAGGAACGACGTCAGGGCGGTGGCCGCCCGAGGCCCGTCGGTGAGGATCCGCCGTAACGCAGGATCCGACGACTCCAGAGTCGCCGCAACGACGTCCAGATTCTTGGACCACTCGAGGATGTCGTCAGCCTGGTCGGCCTGCGTCTGCAGGACGGGATTCGCTGCAGTGATGAGTCCGACCGTCTCATCGAGGCTCTCGACGCCTGTCTTCGACAGATCGCCGAGCGCGTCGACGAGCCGGCTCAGACTCTCACCCTGACCGTCGAAGGCCTTGCCCAGTTCGGTCACCGTGGTCCGCAGCGCGTCGACGGGCACCGTCTCGGTCAGGGTGATGGTCGACGCGATGACCTCCTCGAGCTTCGGCGGATACCGCACGTCGTCGATCACCGAGCCGTCCTGCAGGTACGGGCCCTTGTCGGAGGTGGGCTGCAGGTCGATGAACTGTTCGCCGATCGCCGAACGATTCGCGACGACTGCGACCGCCGAGTCCGGGATCTTCTCGCCGCCCGCTTCTAGAGCGAGCGCGACCTCGATGCCGTCCGCCGTCATCTGCATGTCGGCGACCCGTCCGGCGGCGACGCCCCGATAGGTGACCTGCGCGTCGGGGAAGATTCCGCCGCCGCTGGCCATCCGAACCGTGACGCGGTACACGCCGACGCCGACGGCCTCATCCATTCGGGCGTAACGAATCCCGCCGTACACCGAGGCGATGACGCCGATGATCAGCACGACGACCAACTGGATCTTCACCAGACGACTGAGCGGTGGCATATACGCCTTTCTCGCGATCTGTCGAATCCCGACTATCCGACGGATCGAAGTCTAGGGCCGAATCGGCGCAACGAACCCCTCCGCGAGCGCCGGAGTGAGCAACAATCACACCACTCATTGATGTGATAAAGATCATAAAGGCGGTATGGTGAGGCGTACAGAACCGGACGAACTACCCGTTCACATGAAGGAGGGGACATGTCCAACACTGATATCCACCATCACGAACAGCACGGCAACCACCCGATGAGCTTGATCGCCTTCGGCCTCCTGCTCACGGGCGCGGCCCTGTCGGCGATGTGGCTCATCACGCTCGCCGACCTGCCGGCCAACAAGACGATGAACATCACCTACGGCGTGCTGGCGCTCGGCTGCCTCGTGTCGACAGCGCTGATCTTCCGCTATTTGACCAGCCACCTGCACCATTCGCCGGTCATGCCCGACAACACCGACGCCGAGATCGCGCGATACCTGGCGAAGGTCCGCTGACCGGGTAGCCGATTCCGTTACAAGCGACGACGCCCGCCCCGAGAGCATCGGGGCGGGCGTCATCATTGCTGACCGTCAGCTACCTGCCTGCGGGTACTTCGCGAGCGCCGCCTTCAGATTCTTCAGCGCTTCACCGATCTTCGCGAGGTCACCGCTGTTCTCGGCCGCGGTCATCTCCTCGACGGCCTGGCGAAGCTCAGCGACCGCAGCGTCGTCCGGAGCATCGGACGGCGACGGCGTCGACGGCGTCTGGCTCCCCGGCTCAGCCGGAGTCCCATCGTCGCCTTCGGGTCGCTCGGCCTCCGGTTCGGTGGCCAGACGCGGATCGATCCCCGACTGCATCAGCGCTTCACCGATGGTCGGAGCCGCTCCGATCTCGACCTGCCCGTCCGGCGCCTTGTAGTAGGTCAACATCCGGAACACCTTCGGCATGGCGGAGTCGCCTGCCTTCGACTCGGTGTACAACGGCTGCACGTACAGCACGCCGTTCTTCCCGACGGGAAGCGTCAGCAGGTTGCCGTAGATGACGTTGACCGAACCCGCGACGAGCGTGATGTCGCGCGCGACGGCGTTCTTCATCGCCTCCTGCACCTGGCGCGGACCGACGGTCTGCGAATCGGTCGGCGTCGTCGTCACCGTCAGCTTGCCGTAGTCCGCCGGGTCGGACGCCGCCGTGATGTACGCGGCGAGGTTCTGGCGCCGAAGCGGCGTCGTCACCGACGTCAACTGGAACGACGGCTTACCGCTGCCGTCCGGATTCGCCGCAGTGAAGTAGTACGGCGGCTGCGGCAGGTTGCTGTCGTCGGCTGTCGGATCGTTCGGCACAGACCAGAAGTTGTTCGCCTGGTAGAAGTCCGACGGGTTGCTGACGTGGTACATCGTCAGCAGTTCGCGCTGCAGTTTGAACAGATCCTCCGGATACCGCAGGTGGTCGAGCAGATCCGGCTTCTTGTTCAGTTCCGAACGCGGCTTTACCGTCCCCGGGAACGCCTTCATCCAGGTCTTGAGAACCGGGTCGTCCTCGTCGAACTGGTAGAGCTCCACCTTCCCGGTGTAGGCGTCCACGGTGGCCTTCACCGAGTTCCGGACGTACGAGACGTCCTCGTCGGCCTGCGTCCTACCCGTTTGGCCCGCGGTCTGCGCCCGCGAGTCCGTCGTCGCGTCGGCCAACGCCATCCGCTGCGCGTACGGGTAGTTCTTCAACGTGGTGTAACCGTCGACGATCCACTTGATCGACCCGTCGGCCATTACCGCCGGGTACGTCTTCGAGTCGGTCTTCAGCCACGGTGCCACCTTCGACACGCGGTCCCGCGGATCCCGGTTGTAGAGAATGCGCGACTTGTTGTTGATAGCGTCGGACAGCACGAAATTCCGCTCGCCGTACTTGACCGCGTACAGCAGCCTCGATCCGAAGTTGCCAAGCGAGACACCCGCGTCACCGGAGTAGGTGTACCGCACACCCTCCTGGTCGTACTCGGACTTCTCACCGTTCTCCGAGCCGACGATCGCGTAATCGGGGTCGACGTTGGAGATGAGTTCACCGAAATAGATTCGCGGCTGCTTCACCTGAATCGGAGCCGACTTGTAGTCGGGCTTGCTGATCGTGTCCAGGTCGGAGACGTAGAACTTGGGGAGCCCACCGCTGTCGGAGCTCGCCGCGTCCTTGGGCGGCGCGTCGACGGTGTTCGCGGGCGCGGCGATGAAGCCGTTGCCGTGCGTGTACACGGTGTGCTTGTTGATCCAGTTCTGCTGACCCTCGTTGAACCTGGACGGATCGAGCTCGCGGGCGGCGACGATGAAGTCCCGCATCTGCTTCTGCGAGCCGCCGTCGTCGGCGACGTTGTAGCGGTCGACCGCGAGCTGGCTCGGGAAACCGTAGAAGTTGCGCAACGACTGTCGTTGGACGAACGACCGAGAGACGACGGCCGGATCGAGGACGCGGATGTTCGACAGCGTCGACACGTCGCCGTTCACAGCGGCCGGGCTCGCCGGATCGCGCGTCCAGTTCGACTCGTACTGGACGTCCTTGCCGTTGCGAATCCGATAGGCCGACGTCGTCGCTTGAATGTTGCGCTCGATGTAGTCGGCTTCCTTCGTCGCCGCGCTCGGCTTGACCGAGAACTGCTCCATCGCGGCAGGCCAGATGACACCGATGACGAGCGCCGAGAGCAGCATCAGAACGGTCGCCATGGCGGGGATCCGCAGATCCCGCAGGAAGACAGCAGCGAAGAACGCGAGAGCACACACGATGGCGATGGCCATCAGGATCAGCTTGGACGGCATCACGACGTTGATGTCTGTGTACGTACCGCCGGTGAAGATGTCGCCGCGACGGTCGCTGCTGAGGAGGTCGTACCGGTCGAGCCAGTAGCCGACGGCCTTGAGAAGCATGAAGACGCCGACGATCACGGCGAGCTGGACACGCGCGGTGCGCGACACCATGCCGCGGCGACCGCCGCCGCCCAACCGGATGCCGCCGAAGATGTAGTGGGTCAGCAGGTTGCCGACGAACGCGACGCCGAGCGCGATGAACGAGAGGTCGAGGATCAACCGGATGAACGGCAGCGTGAACGCGTAGAAGCCGATATCCATGCCGAACTGGGGGTCGGACTCACCGAACGACTCACCGTTGATGAACATCTGGATCGTCGCCCACGACGCCTGCGCGACGAGCCCCCCGATGAGGCCGAGCAGGACGGCCGGGATCAGCGCGGTGATCCACGGTTTCCGGCCCGCGACGGCCCGATAGCGTTCGAGCGGATCGCCCGGCCCGGACACCGGGACGAAGTCGGGACGACCCCGATAGGCGGCGTAGACGCCGACGAACACGATTCCGCCGACTATGAGTGCCGCGACGAAGAAGGCGACGACTCGTGTCCACACCATCGTCGACATGACGCCGGAGTAGCCGACATCGGAGTACCACATCCAGTCGGTGATGATCGAGACCAACCGGGGGCCGATCAGCAGGATGAGCAGCAGCGCGACACCGATCCCGATCAGTATCTTCGATCTCCGCGACAGCGTCGGTCGTCCGATCGGACCGCGTGTACCAACCACGTTGTGTTTCTCCTGTTTCTTCGGGTGCCCGCCGGAGCAGGCACCGGCTCTACCCCCACCCTACTTACCGGTCGAAACCGACTGACTTCACTACGGCGACCTGGTCGATGTGACAATGACGGCGTGACTTCCGGATCCGACTCTCCGCAACGTTTCTCCCAGGCCGATCTCGGCAACGCCCTCGCCCAATGCGCGGGCTACGCCGCAGCAGGCCCGTGGGGTTCACCCGCGACCCTGTTCGCTCTCGTCCCGACAGCGGTGCTCGCTCGGCAAGCCCCCGAATTGATCGACCCGGACGACGACTCGGCGTTGAGCCCGGTCGTCCAGGAGTCCGGCGACGCCGACCTCGAATCCCTGCTCACCAGGGTCAGTTGGCCCGACGCGGTCGTCGGCTGCGCGGTCGTCACCGAAATCACGGTGCTGCCGCCGGACGCCGAGTCGACGCTCGACGAGGCATTCGAACCGCTGCTGGCCGACCCGGAGGCCGCCGACGCCGCGGCACGCGACGCCGCGCTCGCGCATCCGGACCGACGTCAGGCCCGCCTGATCGCCGGAGTGCTCCGCACCGGCCAGCGGGTCGCACTGCTCTCGCTGCGCGCCCGCGACGGCGAGGATCAGTCCGTCGAATCTGATCTGCGCACCCACCCGACGCTCGCACCGAACGTGTTGGACGCGCTGGCCGCCACGTTCTGAACGGTCAGCAGTGCGGACGCGGTGTGTCGGTGCCCAACGTGTTCAATGCGTCGACCGCATCGGACAGCGTGTTGATCTTGACCAGCTCGATCCCGTCGGGTGCCTTCGACGCGGCGAGCGAGCAGTTGCCCGCCGGGACCAGGAACACTGTCGCCCCAGCGTCCTTGGCGGCCCTGACCTTGTGATCGATGCCGCCGATCTCACCGACCTGACCTGAGGGGTCGATGGTTCCGGTTCCCGCGACGAACTCACCGTGCGCGAGGTCGCCTGGCGTCATCTGATCGATGATCGCGAGCGTCATCATGGTTCCCGCCGACGGTCCGCCGATGTCGCCGACGTCGAAGGTGACGTCGAGTGAGGGATCGGCGGGCACCGACCGCATGGTGACGCCGAGGTACGGCTTCGCGGCGTCATCCGGTCGCTTCGCCAAGGTCACCGTCGCGCGCTCCGGTGCGCCGCCCCGGAGATAGTCCACGTCGACGGTGTCGCCGGGCTTGTGGTGTGCGAGGGTCGCAGCGATTTGCTCCATGGTCGCCACGGGCGCGCCGCCGATCGAGGTGATGCGGTCGCCGTCGGCGAGCACACCCGACGACGGACTCCTGTCGGCCACGTCGGCCACCCCGACGGCGGTCGGCTTCTTGAGGAAGTTGAACGCCGCGAGCGTCGCATTGTCTTCGCTGCTCGACATCTGTGTGAGGTTCTCCTGGCGTACCTCGTCCTCACTCTGGCCAGGCTTGTAATACGACTCCCGCGGCTGCAGTTCCCCGGACGGCGACACCCATTTGCCCAGCGCCTGGAACAAGGTGAGGCCGTCGAGCAACGACACCGTCGTCAAGTTCAGGTTGCCCTTCGGGTTCGGATCCACCGCACCGGTCACCTTTACCACGCGCTCGGGTCCGTCAGCGGTGTCGACGGTGCCGAGTGTGTTGACGGTCGGCCCGGGGCCGAGAGCCACATACGGCACTCGCACGAACATTCCGAGAGCGACGAATACCGCCAGTAGAACGACCGCCACGTAGATGGTGATCATCCGTCGGCGGTTCGGGTTGCTCGTCATCTGGCCCAGGGTAATCGAGCCCGCTGCGTCGAGCCCGGCGGGAGGCGCTCGGCGGACGGTACCGTGGAGGTATGAACGATCTCCCTTTCGGATTCTCCTCGCGCGGCGACGATGACGACGACCGCGACGACAACGCCCAGAATCCGGATCCCGCAGGCGGATTCGACCCCAATATGCTCGGCCAGCTGTTCAATCAGCTCGGCACCATGTTCAGCGGCATGGGTTCGGGCATGGGGCAGGGCGCCCAGGCGGGTCCCATCAACTACGACATCGCGGCGAACCTGGCGCGTCAGCAGGTCGGGGACTTCACCCCGATGCTCGACACGGAGACCACCGCCGTCGCCGACTCCGTCCGCCTCGCCGAAGTATGGCTCGACGAGCAGACCACTCTGCCCGCCGGAATCACGACCACCACGGCGTGGACGCCCGTCGACTGGCTCGAGAACACGATGCCGACGTGGCGCACCCTGTGCGATCCGATCGCCGAACAGATGGCGCGCGGCATGACCGACAATCTTCCCGAAGAGGCTCGCTCGATGGCTGGCCCGATGATGGGTCTCCTCGGGCAGGTGTCGGGAAGCATGTACGGCAGCCAACTCGGCCAAGGCCTCGGAACGCTCGCGAAAGACGTCTTGACGTCCACCGATGTCGGGCTGCCGCTCGCACCCGACAACACCGGCGTGCTGCTGCCCGAGGCGATCGCCCACTTCTCGGAGGGGCTGAATCTTCCGGCGCAAGAGATCATCGTGTTTCTGGCCGCGCGCGAAGCCGCACACATCCGTCTGTTCACGCACGTCTCGTGGCTCAAGCAGCGTCTGCTGGCGACCGTCGAGCAGTACGCGCGCGGCATCAGCATCGACTTCTCCGGCATGCAGGACATGGCGCAGGGCATCGACCCGCAG
>NZ_JBQEDL010000068.1:0-8035 GCF_052106715.1 Gordonia sp. (in: high G+C Gram-positive bacteria) | reverse complement strand
TCCACGGCGGTGCCGTACGCCTCGACGTCGCGGCGGTCGTCGACGAGCCGGACCTCTCCGAGCGCGAGATCACCCGCCGACCTCAGAAGAGTGCCATCGGGAAGGCCGCGCAACAGTTCCTGCCCAGCGCAGGCGGGGCAGTGCTGTTCGACGCGGGCACCACGACGTTCGCGGCCGCCGCCGCGCTCGGGGGCGACGCTCGCCACCAGTTCGTCACGAACAGTCTGCCGATCGCTGCGACCCTGAGCGGTCTGCCGCGGTCGAGCGTCGTCCTCATCGGCGGCCGACTCCGCCCGAAGACCCAGGCGTCCGTCGGAGCCGACGCCATCGACACGATCGCCCGTCTCCACACGAGTGTGGGCTTCATCGGAGCCAACGGGCTCACCTTGGCGCACGGCCTGTCCACCCCGGACGTGGACGAGGCCGCGGTGAAACGCGCCATGACGGCCTCGTGCGACCGAGTCGTCGTCCTCGCCGACTCGGTGAAGATGAATCGACAGGAGCTTGCGGGTTTCGGCACCGTCGACGACATCGATGTTCTCATCACCGATGACGGGATCGACCCGGCGTTCGCCGCCAGCCTCTCCGCCCACGACATCGAGGTGGTCATCGCATGATCCTCACCGTCACAGCCAATCCCAGCATCGACCGGACAATCGAACTCGACGGCCCGATACACCCCGGCGGCGTTCATCGCACGCGCTCGGTAGGCGATCAGCCCGGCGGCAAAGGCGTCAATGTGGCACGCGCGGTGACTGCGGCAGGCATGCACGCGATCGCGCTGATTCCGGCCCGGCCAGATGATTCGTTCGTCGGCCACCTCGACCGTGTCGGCCTGCCGCGGGCCGCCGTCGACGTCGCGGGCGATGTCCGAGTGAATCTGACACTCGCCGCGCCGGACGGCGTCACCACCAAGGTCAACGCGCCCGGTGCGACTCTCGACGACGACGAGGCAGCCACGCTCACTGACACCGTCGTGGAGCTCGCCGCAGGTGCAGACTGGCTCACGCTGTGCGGCTCACTGCCCCCTGGCCTCGCATCGTCCTGGTACGCAGACCTCGTGGCACGGCTCGCGCCACTGGCCGTCCGAGTGGCAGTCGACACCTCGGGAACGCCGCTGACCCTCGTCGCGGACGCACGTCCAGATCTTCTGAAGCCAAATGCAGAGGAACTCGCCGAACTGACCGGAGCCGACGCCGAGATGCTTGAGGTGTCCGCAGCGGACGGCGATCCGTCAGCCGCCGCAGACGCATCGGCGCAGCTCGCCGCATCGACCGGAGGCGCTGTCCTCACCACCTTGGGTGGCTCGGGCGCGCTCCTGACGACCGGCGACGGCGTGTGGTTCGCCACAGCGCCCGCCGTCCGCGTCCGCAGCACCGTCGGCGCAGGCGACTCAGCCCTTGCCGGATACCTGATCTCCGAACAGCGGGACGGTGACGAACCCGCCCGCCTGCGACTCGCCGTCGCCTACGGTTCGGCGGCCGCAGCACTTCCCGGCACCACCCCACCGACACCCGATCTCATCGACGAGTCCGCCGTGTCGGTGACCCGACTCTCCTGAGAACCCCGCCCCACGACCAGAGGTAGAGGCCATGTCCGAACCCATCATCACCCCCTCATTGGTGTTGCTCGACGCCGACGCGGGCGCAGACGCCGAAGCCGTCATCCGCAGGCTTGCCGGCCTCGTCGGAGAAGACGGACGCTCGTCCGATCCCACTGACCTCGTCGACGGTGCACTCGCCCGCGAATCGAGTTCGCCGACCGGACTGCCGGGCGGTATCGCGATTCCACACGCACGCGCGGAGTCGGTGAGCGTCGCAACCCTCGCGATGACTCGACTGGCTAGCCCGGTCGACTTCGGGGCCGCCGACGGCCCGGCCGACATCGTGTTTCTCATCGCCGCCCCCGCGGGCGCGGGCAGCGAGCACATGAAGGTACTCAGCGCCCTGGCTCGCGCGCTGGTCCGACCTGCCTTCGTGCAGAGCCTGCGCGACGCGCCCGACGACGACACCGTGGTAGCACTCGTAACCGAGGCGGTGACTCCCGCCACGAAACCCGAGCCTGCCGACGCCCCGGCAGCGCAGACCGCGTCGGGGACGTCGACACCTAAGACGGCGACCGACACATCGCAGCGCACGTCGATCCTCGCGATCACCGCGTGCCCGACGGGCATCGCCCACACCTACATGGCTGCCGACGCGCTCAAACTCGCCGCCGAGCGTGCCGACGTCGCCTTCGCGGTCGAGACTCAGGGATCATCGGGCACCACGCCGTTCACTGCCGAACAGCTCGCCGACGCGGACGCGGTCATCTTCGCGACCGACGTCGGGGTCAAGGGGCGAGATCGATTCGTCGGCAAGCCGCTCGTCGAGTCCGGAGTCAAGCGCGGAATCAACGAGCCGGACACGATGATCGCCGAAGCGGTCGGCGCCTCCACCGATCCGCACGCACGCACCGTCTCCGCGGGCGAGGCCGCCGACCGCGCCGATGAGGCAGAGGGCACGGGCATCGGGATCGGCGGCCGCCTCAAGCAGGCCTTGCTGACCGGTGTCAGTTACATGATCCCGTTCGTCGCGGCGGGCGGGTTGCTGATGGCTCTCGGCTTCTTGATCGCCGGATACGAGATCGGCAGCAGCACACTCTCTCCCGACATGTCCGACGGCGCGTACGTCGCGCTGCACAACAGCCTGTGGAACCTGCCCGCCGGCGGGCTCGGACAGTACATTGGCGGGGTGAGCTTCGCGATCGGCTCGACGGCGATGAGCCTCATGGTCGCCGTCCTCGCCGGCTATATCGCGTACGCGATAGCCGACCGACCCGGTCTCGCACCCGGCTTCACCGCGGGCGTCATCGCGGTGACCGTCGGCGGCGGTTTCATCGGCGGCATCGTCGGTGGCCTGATCGCCGGTGTCATGGCGCTCTGGATCTCCCGGATACCGTTGCCGCAGTGGGCACGCGGGCTGCAACCGGTCGTCATCATCCCACTGATCGCAACACTCGTCACCGGCGCGATCATGTTCATGCTGTTGTCGCGTCCGCTGTCGTGGGTCAACACCGAGCTCGAAGATGCTCTCAACTCGATGTCAGGCACCTCGAAGGTGGTGCTCGGCGTGATCATCGGCCTGATGATGTGCTTCGACCTCGGCGGACCGGTCAACAAGGCCGCGTACGCGGTCGGCGTCGCCGGACTCGGAGCGGCGGGCGCCGGTGTGGCGCAGTGGGAGTTCATGGCGGCTGTGATGGCTGCGGGCATGGTGCCACCGCTGGCCCTCGCCCTCGCCACCGTGGTGCGCCCGGGACTGTTCACGCAGCCCGAACGTGAGAACGGTAAGGCCGCTTGGCTGCTCGGCGCGTCGTTCATCTCCGAAGGCGCCATCCCGTTCGCTGCCGCCGACCCGCTACGCGTGATCCCGCCGATGATGCTCGGCGGCGCGGTGACCGGCGGGCTGTCGATGGCGCTGGACGTCCAACTGCGAGCGCCCCATGGCGGCGTCTTCGTCATGTTCGCAATGAACGGCACCTGGTGGAAGTTCCTGATCGCTATTGTCGTTGGCACGGCGGTCGCGGCGATCGGCGTGATCGCCACCAAACAGATCACGACCCGCCAACCGGAGAAGCCCCTCGAAACCGCGTCCGCCTGACCTGATACTCCCCGATCGAACGTCTCCGAAGTAGAAAGGCACCACCATGCCAAGCACCACCGTGTCCGTCGGCTCGGCCGTCGGCCTGCACGCCCGTCCCGCCACCCTGATCGCCGAAGCCGTGACGGCGCTGGGCACCCCCGTGACTCTCGCCGCCGACGGTGGCGATCCTGTTGACGCGGGCAGCGCACTGATGATCATGACGTTGGGCGCCGAGAAGGGCGCGTCGGTCACTGTGTCGAGCGACGATCAGGGGGCCGTCGACCAGATCGCGGCGCTCGTAGCCAAGGATCTCGACGCCGACTAGCTGTACCCGGCCCTCAGACGATGAGGTCGGCGTACTCCCCGGCCAGCGATGAAGGCATCCGCACGTGCAGGCGGGTGCCTTCCTCGTTGTGATCGGTGGCGATCACATGCGCGTGCTGATGAAGCCGTGAGATCACCTCACCGCGCGAGAACGGGACCTGCAGGTCCGCCTCGATGTCGTCGCGCTGCACGAACTCGGTGACGGCGGCGAAGAGTTCCGAGAGACCCTCCCCTGTCCGCGCGGACACGAAGACGGCCTCGGGGAACTCGGCCCGCAGCGTGGTGACCCGCGTGTCGTCCATTGCGTCGAGCTTGTTGATGACGAGCAGCTCCGGCGGCGCGGGCAGATCGTCCTCGTCAAGGACCTCGCGCAGCACCTGGCGGACCGTCGAGATCTGCAGGTTCGGGAACGGGTCGGCCCCGTCGACGACGTGGAGCAGCAGATCAGCGTCGACCGCTTCCTCCAGGGTCGATCGGAAGGCTTCGACGAGTTGTGTCGGAAGGTGGCGGACGAATCCGACGGTGTCAGTGAAGACCACCTCGTGGCCGTCCGCCAGCTCGGCTCGACGCGTCGTCGGATCGAGCGTCGCGAACAGCGCGTCCTGTACGAGGACGCCGGACCCGGTCATCGCGTTCACCAGGCTCGACTTGCCAGCATTGGTGTAACCGACCACCGTGAGCGCAGGCACTCCGCCGCGGCGACGGGCCGCACGCTTGACGGTACGCGCCGTCTTCATGCCGCGGATCTCCTTGCGAAGCTTGGCCATCCGCTCACGAATGCGACGTCGGTCGGTCTCGATCTTGGTCTCACCGGGTCCACGCAGGCCAACGCCGCCGTTACTTCCGGCACGGCCACCCGCCTGCCGGGACATCGACTCACCCCAACCGCGCAGGCGCGGCAGCATGTACTCCATCTGGGCGAGCGACACCTGAGCCTTGCCTTCACGCGACGTCGCGTGTTGCGCGAAGATGTCGAGGATCAGCGCGGTCCGGTCGATCACCTTGACCTTGACGATCTTCTCCAGCGCGGTCAGTTGGGCAGGCGTCAGTTCTCCGTCGCACACCACCGTGTCCGCCCCGGTCGCCAGGACCACTTCACGGAGTTCGTGCGCCTTCCCGGATCCGAGGTATGTCGCCGAGTCGGGTTTGGAACGTCGTTGGAAAAGCGCTTCGAGGACCTGCGAGCCCGCGGTCTCGGCGAGCGCTGCGAGTTCGGCCATGCTGGCGCGTGCCTGCGCGGCCGTGCCGGAGGTCCAGACCCCGACGAGTACCACTCGTTCGAGTCGCAGTTGCCGATACTCGACTTCGGTGACGTCGTCCAGTTCGGTGGACAACCCGGCGACGCGTTGCAGTGATGCACGGTCGTCGAGCGCGAGTTCACCGGTGGTCGGGAGATCCGACAGGTCCAGTGCGTGGTGGGGATCAGTGTGCGGGGAATCAGGCCGCCGGGAGTCGTCGTCCACGGTGTACGGGGACGGAGAGTCGATTCGTGTCATGTCAGTCATACGTAACACCATTGTGCCCCGTCGAGCAGGCACGATGCACGTCCTTTTATCCGGCGATCCACTCCGGCAGCGTCTCACCGCGTGCCACGAGTCGTGACGGGCCCCGTAGTATGGCCGAGTTGTCACCGACTGTCACGACCACCGACCCGCCGGGCACAGTGATGCCAACGACACCCTGATCGCGCCCTATTCCGTGCAATGCGGCACTTGCTGCGGCGACGAGACCCGTTCCGCACGAACGGGTCTCTCCGACGCCCCGCTCCAGGACGCGCATCTGGGCGCTGAAGTCGACTCCGGCGTCCGACGGCTCGAGCGGAGTCAGGATCTCGACGTTCGCGCCGTGTGGGAACGCGGCCTGATCCACGACCGCGCCGGTGCCGAAGTCGAGGCCCGCGAGGGTGGCGACGGTCAGTCCGTCGACGACGCACGCGAGATGCGGATTGCCGACGTCGACGCGCTCCCCGGTGAATCGGTACCCTGCCATCTCGACCTCGCTGGGTCCGTCCAGCGCGACGTGCCCCATCGCGACACTCACGTCGGCCGCAGATGCGTCGACGGAGTGCACGACCACCGGTCGCGCGCCCGCGCGCGATCCGACGGTGAAGGTGTCGGCGTCTACGTGCCCGGCGACACGAAGGTAGTGCGCGAACACCCGGACACCGTTGCCGCACATCTCGGCGATCGATCCGTCAGCGTTGCGATAGTCCATGAACCAGTCGCTTGCGCCGACCCCGTCCGGCAGTGCCGCAAGGACGCCACCCGACACCAGGGCTCCCGCGGTCGCCACCCGGAGCACCCCGTCCGCGCCGATCCCGCGCCGCCGATCGCACAGTGCGCCCACCAGCTCTTCGGTGAGTCCCAGACGGACACCGGGATCGTCGAGGACGACGAAGTCGTTCTGGGTTCCGTGGCCTTTGACGAACCCGAACGTGGGCGCTGCAGTCATGCTTCCTATTTTACCCGTTGGATGCTCGCCAATGCGTCGTCGAGAAGCGTCGGGGACGCCGCGTCGAGCCAGATCGCCCGGTGGTCTCGTCGGAACCACGACCGTTGTCGGCGCACGTACTGCCGGGTGCCGATGACCGTGCGCTCCTGCGCGGTCTCGAGTCCGTATTCGCCCTCGAGGTATGCGAGGACCTGTGCGTAGCCGATGGCCTGGGACGCAGTCTTGCCCTCGCGGAGTCCCTGTCTGCACAGACCGACGACTTCGTCGACGAACCCGGCCGTGAACATCTGTGTGGTGCGTGCCGAGATCCGTGCGTCGAGTTCCGCGCGATCGCGGTCGACGGCGAGGATCGTTGTGCCCCACCTCGGCTCGCCAATCGTCGGAGCCGACGCCGCGAACGGCTCTCCGGTGATCTCCACCACCTCGAGTGCGCGGACGATGCGTCTGCCGTCCGAGTCGAGGATCGTACGAGCGGCCGCCGGGTCGGCGGCGGCGAGTCTCGCGTGCAGCGCTCGGGCGCCGATTCGGGCCAGGTCGTCCTCGTATCGCGCCCGCACCTTCGGGTCGGTCGGCGGGAACGCCCAGTCGTCGAGCAGACCTTGGACGTACATCATGGATCCGCCGACGATCACTGGAACACGCCCGGCGGCTACCAGCTCGTCGACGACGGCGGTGGCCGCCTCCTTGTACCCTGCGACGGTCGCGGTCTCAGTGACGTCGAGGACATCGAACAGGTGGTGGGCGATGCCACGGCGATCGGCCACCGGCGGCTTCGCGGTGCCGATGTCCATCCCGCGGTACTGCGCCATTGCGTCAACGTTCACTATCTCGCCGCCGAGACGTTCCGCGAGATCCATTGCCAACGCCGACTTCCCGCTGGCGGTCGGGCCGACCACCGCGATCGGAACAGTCATGACCGATCTCCGCCGCGATGCCACGTCGCGACGGTGTAACCGACCCCGAACGGCGCGCCCGTATAGCGCAGGTCGACGTCGACGGGTGCGTCGCCCCACAGGCCTGCCAGCACCTCGAACACCGGGAGACTCTCGACGCCGACCGCTTCGCAGTTCTGGCGGTCGAGCGCGGCGAGGGCGCCGACCTCGCCGTCGCCGATCGCTGCGTCGATGGCCGATTGGAGGCGGTGCGCCCTCTCCCGGTCCCCGCCGCCGGGCGCTGACTCGCTCAGCATCGTGGCACCGTCCGCGACCACGAGCACCCCGATCGGTTCCGGATCGACGGCGATCCTCGCGCCGAGCGCCGCACCGATCCGGCGCGTGTCGGCCGACGCGGTGCCCGTGTCGACGACGACGGGATCGAGTTTCACCGATGGTGCGACCTGACCCCGACACCAGCAGGCGATGAGCATCGACAACGGCATCGCCGTGTCGTCGTCGCCGGGCCGCGCAGCTACCGGTACACGGGCGCCGTACGCCGAGAATCGCCTGGCCGGGCCGTCGATGCCGATCGCGACCCATCGCCGAGCCTTCGATCTCAGCGACTGTGCCGCGTCGACGACCGAACAGCGGACCTCGACGGCTTCGGACGCACCCGGCCCAGACAATTCGGGCACCACGACGGGTGCGCTCGGTACGATCGCAAGCTCAGCCAACACCGCAACGACGCTACCGGCACCGCAT
>NZ_JBQEDL010000067.1:0-8042 GCF_052106715.1 Gordonia sp. (in: high G+C Gram-positive bacteria) | reverse complement strand
GGGCGCACCGACGTCACGTTCGGCACCGTCGTCTCCGGACGAGGGCAAGGAGTCGACAACGTCGTCGGGCTGCTCGTGAACACTGTGCCAGCCCGCGTGCGCTGGTCGCCGTCGCGACGACTCACCGACACCGTCGACGAACATGCCCGATGGGCAGGCGAGGTCGCCGATCACCCGCATATTCCGCTCACCGAACTGCACCGGGCCGCAGGCGTGAGCGCACTGTTCGACACGCTCCTCGTGGTCGAGAATCTGCCGGAGCCGTCAACCGACGACGTCGACCCGGGATTCGCCTTCGGCGCGATCGACGTAATCGAGGCGCCCCACTATCCGCTTACGGTCATGGTCGGCGTGCACGACACCGTCTCGGTGACGGTCACCAACCAGCGTGACGAACTCGGCGACCGTCCGGCCGACCAGACCGCGGAGCTGTTCGACGCGGTGCTCGGGGCGCTGGCGCGATCTGATGCCGACACGACCGGCCGTGCCCTGCTCGCACTCGGATCGGCATCCGCGGGCGCCCCGCCGCTCCCGCCCCAGACACAGACGCCATCGACGACCATCGCCGACAGGGTCGCCCGCGCACTCGGAACTCTGCCCGACGTCGTGGTGTCGGGGACGACGACACCCGCACAGCAGGTCGTCGCCCGTGCCACCGCGTTCCGAGACTCCCTGCTCGCGGAGGGAATAGGGCCGGATGACCGTGTCGCAGTGAAGCTTGACCGTGGTGTCGACCTGGTCTGCGCGAGCCTCGCGGTGATCGCAGTCGGCGCGGTCCTCGTGCCGATCGACCCGGCGTACCCAGCCGACCGTATCGCCCACATGCTCGTCGCCGCGGCGCCTGCGACAGTCATCGACGCCGACTACCGGCTGACCAGAGACGACGCCGTGCCAGTACCGATCGTCCGGGGGACGGTCGGACCGGACCACGGTGCCTACCTATTGTTCACCTCCGGGTCAACGGGCGTGCCCAAAGCGGTCCTCGGGACGCAGCGCGCCGTCGCAGCCCGCATGGCATGGCAGCATCCGGACGGCGATCGCCGAGAGGCCCGCTTGGTCAAGAGCTCGCTCAGCTTCGTCGACGGACTCACCGAGCTCCTCGCCGCCGCATTCACCGCCGATGGCATCGTCGTCGCCGACGCGCACCAGACGCACGATCTGCACGCGCTGGCGGATCTGATCGGGCAGTGGTCGATAGCCGAGATCACGACCGTCCCCAGCGCGGCGGCGGTACTTCGGCGCGACTGCGCCGACCGCGTCGCCTCCATCGGCCGGTGGATCGTGAGCGCCGAACCCCTCACCGCGGACGTGGTCGACTTGGTCGCCGGCGACGGTCGCGAGGTCGTCAACTTCTACGGATCCTCCGAGGTAGCCGGCGACATCACGGCCGGCGCAGTGGTGCCCGGCGAGGAGGTGACCGTTGGCGTACCTGTGGCGCAGTCGCGCGTGGCCGTCCTCGACCGCTGGCTGCGCCCGGTCGTATCGGGAGTGATCGGCGAACTGTACGCGGCCGGACCGCAGATCGCGCGCGGCTACCACGGTGCGCCCGGTCTGACCGCCACACGCTTCGTCCCCGATCCGGGCGGTGCGCCCGGCGACCGGATGTACCGGACCGGTGATCTCGCGGCGTGGACACCGGACGGCAGGCTCGTTCTCCACGGTCGAGCCGACCTGCAGTTCTCGATCCGTGGGATGCGAGTGGAGGCCGGCGAGGTCGAAGCGGCACTCCTCGATGATGACGGTGTGACCGGCGCTGTCGCCGCCGCAGTCGGCGAACCGTCCCGCCTCGTCGGCTACGTCGTCGCACCGGGGGGAGCGGTATCGGAGAAGCGGCTCATGCAGCGGCTCGCTTCGACTCTGCCGAGACAGAGCGTCCCCGACCAGATCGTGGTCCTCGACGCACTGCCACTGACTCCGAGCGGCAAGGTCGACCGAGCGGCACTGCCGGATCCGTCCAGCGTGTCGGCGTCGACGAGGCGAGGGCCGGCGACCGAGACCGAACAGACACTCGTCGACATCATCGGCGATGTGCTCGGGCGAGACGCGGTGGCTGCCGACGACGACTTCTTCGCTCTCGGGGGCGACAGCATCAGTTCGGTCGCAGTGGTCGCTCGCGCGCTGCGCAGCGGGCTGACGCTGACGACCCAGGACGTCTTCCGCCACCGCACCGCGGAAGCACTCGCGGTAGCAGGTGCTCGAACAACCGAACGGACTCCCGTCCCACCGACTCCCGTCCTCCATCAGATCCGCACCTCCGGACTCAGCCCCGCCGATCTGGTCTACACCGAAGCGATCGAATACACCGACGGACCGTCTGTCGACGACCTCCGCGGCCGACTCTCCCGGATCGGCGAGCGTCTCGACGCCGCGACGATGCGTGTGATCCCCCGCAATAAACTGATCTGGGCCGCAGATGCGGGCGGTGACACGGATGGCATCATTCTGACCGTCGCCGACGGCTCCGGTGCGTCGCTAGCCGAAGCGCTCGCGGACGCCGCGGGCGCGGCGCGAGCCGCCGTCGACGTTGCCGAGGGGCGGAGTCTGGCCGCAGTCGCCGTCGACGGCGACGATTCGGCTCATCTCGTACTCGCCGCGCATGCGCTCGCGCTCGACAGGGCCTCGCTGCACGCGGTCGCGGTTGCCGCCGCCACAGCGACCGACGACGAGTGGACCTCAGTCATAGACGTCGCCGACGCGCTGGACGGCGCCGCTCAGCACGACGACCGCCACGCCTACTCGACTGCCCCCGACAGGGATGCGGCAGAACTCAGCGATGTGGAGCGTGCGCTCGCCGCCGCGGTGCGCACGGTGCTCGGCGACGATGCGCTCATCGACGTTGAAACCGATCTGCGCGCGATACCTGGCGTGGGCGACCGTGCGGCCGGCCCACTGACGCCTACTGTCCCGCTGGAATATTCGGGAGCGTCGGAGAGCCGACACTGGCATGCGCTGGCCCAACTGCACGTACCGGCGGTGCGCAAAGCCATGCGGCGGCGACCGGCCGCCGACGTCCTCGTGACGAGGCTGTACGGCGCGACTGCCGAACCAGATCGTGCAGAAGGTGTGGAACGCCGATACCCGATCGTCGCCCGGTACCGTGTTGCCGACGACGGGGGGATGCATCTCTCGGTTATCGGGTCGAGTGACGCCACCGTCGCGGGCGACCTCGCTCGCGCATGGCGGGACGGGCTGCACCTGGACGGATCGACGATCGACGAGAAGGAATGATGACGATGACCGGCTCCGAGACGAGCTTGGCGCAACGACTGTTCGGACCCGGGCTGCTGGCCGGTGAGCGGCCGGCCGAACGCGGAACACAGGTTCCGGTCGACGACCAGACGACGCCGCGCACGCTCGTCCTCCGCACTATGTGGGGTGCGAACCGCTACGCGATTCCGGCGATGCTCCTGGTCATCGCCCACTTCGTCGGTGAGGCCCTCGTCCCCGTGATCATGGGTCTGGCGATAGACCGGGCGGTCCTCGCGCAGGACTGGGACGCGCTCCTCCTGTGGGGTGCGGTGCTGGCCGCAGACTTCGTGATGCTGTCGTTGACATGGCGTTTCGGCGACCGTATGGCCGTGTACGCCCTGCACGTCATCGAGCACCAGTTCCGGATGCGTGTGACCGACCGGATGCTCGATCCGGCGGGAACCGACGGTCCCGCCCGACTGCCCGGCACCGCCCTGAGCATCGCAACCTCCGACGTAGCGCGGCTCTCGCGCGCGGTACTCCTCGCCGTCTTCCCGGTCGGCGAGATGTCCTCGGTCATCGTCGCCGGCGTCACCCTCCTTTGGATCTCGTGGCCCCTGGGCGTGGCGGTTCTCGTCGGTGCTCCCGTCATGTTCTGGCTGCTCGACCGCGCGGGCGCGCCGCTGCGCGAACGGACAGAACAGCAGCAGGAGTCGGTCGGTCTTGCCGCCGGAACGGCGGGCGACCTCGTCGCGGGCTTCCGTGTCCTCAAAGGCATCGGCGCGGAGGGCGAGGCGGCACGCCGCTACCGCACCGCCAGTTCCCGGGCACGCGATCACGCGATCGCCGCGATGCGGACCGAGGGCGCCTACGTTGCTCTGCTGCAGGCCGTGTCCGCGATCTTCGTGATCGCAGTCGGCCTCGCCGCCGGAATCATGGCGGTCGGCGGGACCATTGGGCTCGGCGAACTAATCACGGTCGTCGGACTCACCCAGTTCATCATGGGTCCGCTCAACGCTCTCGGAACCAACTTCGGAGCCGTGTGGAACGGCGCGGTGCCCAGTGCGGCACGCGTCCTTTCTGTGCTGCAGGCCGGCCCTGCGATCCGCGCGGGCGACCGCTCCGGTGCGGCAGGTCCTCTCGCGATCACCGGGCATCCCGAACTCCCGGACATCCACGTTCCGGAGGCCGGGCTCACCGTGATCACCGCCGAGCAGGCCGTCGGTCGGCAGTTGGCGGCGGCGATGGCTCGTGAAGAGACGGTCGACGGCGTGCTCCTACACGTCGGCGGCGTCGACGTCGCCGTCCTTGACCACGTGACGGGTCGGGCGACCATCCGCGTCGTCCCGCACACCCCGCACCTGTTCGAAGGATCAGTCGTCGAGAACATCTCCGCGGTGGTCGCCGACGGACCCGATGCATCGGACACCGTGACCCGCGCTGTGTTCGCGGCAGCCTGCGACGACGTCGCAGAGGTCCTCGCCGACGGACTCAACACGCCGGTCGGGGAGGCCGGACAGATGCTTTCCGGAGGGCAGCGGCAACGTGTCGGTCTGGCCAGAGCCCTCGCCGCCGAGTCGGCGTTTCTCGTGCTCACAGACCCGACGACAGCTGTCGACTCGGTGACGGAGGCAACCGTCGTCGAGCGAGTTCGGACGGCCCGCGCGCACACCGCGACCATCGTGTTCACACAATCACCGGCCTGGCTGGCCGCCGCCGACACTCTGATCTCGCTCGAATCGACACCGCAGGAGATGGCCCGATGACCACGCAACCGGTGCACGACTACCTGCCCGTCGCCGACTGGCGCCGCACGGCTCGAGCGCTCCTGTCCCATCTCGGACGTCATCGGCTGCGTCTCGCACTCGTGGTCGTCGCGATGACAGCGTCCGGTGGATTCGGGCTGGTCACACCGCGCTTGCTCGGGTCAATCGTCGACACGGTGGCACACGGCGGCGACACCTCGGACGTCATCGTCCGAGCCGTGTTCATGATCGCGGCCGCGATCGCGTGCGCGGCATGCGCGGGCATCGGTATCGCAGCGGCCGCGTCCGTCTTCGAATCCGTCCTGGCAGAACTCCGTGAGGACATGCTCGCCACCGTGCTCCGACTTCCGGTGGCCCGTGTCGAAGCGGCGGGTACCGGCGACGTTCTGTCTCGCGCGACCGACGACGTCGACAAGGTCAGCGAAGCCATCGGGAAGGCGCTGCCGTCGATGCTCATGGCCCAGGCCGGGGTGGTGGTGACGGTGATCGGTCTCGCCGCGATCGACTGGAGGTTCCTGCTGGTAGCGGTCGTCACCGCGCCGCTCTACTTCTTCACCGCGCGTATGTACATTCGGCGTGCCCCCGCGATCTACGCCGCCGAGCGGACTGCGGCCGCCGACCGTGCACACCACGTTCTCGGTCCCGTCCAGGGGCTGACGACTGTGCGGGCGTTCGATCTCGGGGCTCCACTGAGCGTTCGGATCGACGGACACTCGTGGGCGGTGGTCCGACGATCGATGCAGGCGACGGTTCTGCAGAATCGTCTCGCAGGACGACTCAACCTCGGCGAGTTCATCGGAATGGCGGTGATCCTCGTCGTTGGCTTCGTTCTCGTCGGGGACGGAGTGGTCACGGTCGGTGCGACAACCGCAGCCATGCTCTTCTTCCTCGCACTGTTCGATCCGATCGGACAGGTCATGTATGTGCTCGACGACCTGCAGGCGGGTGCGGCAGCGCTCGGGCGCATCGTCGGCGTCCTCGATCTGCCGCGCGCCGACGAGTCCGCCGCAGACGCGGCCGCGGACGACGGAACCGGGCTCGTCGCTCGCGGGATCGACTTCGGTTACGTGCCGGAGCATCCGATTCTGCACGACGTGTCGGTGAGCGTCGCACCGGGCGAGCACGTGGCGCTCGTCGGGATGTCGGGTGCGGGCAAGAGCACATTGGCCACTGTGCTCGCAGGCATCCACCCATCGGCGCGCGGTGCCGTCACTCTGGGAGGCGTCCGGATCGGAGACATCCCCGACGTCGACCGAGCGCGGCGAGTGGCTCTCCTGACCCAGGAGGTTCACGTGTTCTCCGGGAGCCTCCGGGAGGATCTGCAATTGGCGGCACCCGGGGCGGACGACGGGCGTCTCTGGGCGGCGCTGGAGAAGGCCGGAGCGGCGACGTGGGCGCGCGGGCTCGACGACGGGCTCGACACGATCGTCGGGGAGAACGGCGACCAGGTCGATGCGATGGTGGCGCAGCAGCTGGCGTTGGCCCGGATCGATCTGCTCGACCCGGATGTCGTGATCGTCGATGAGGCCACCGCGGACGCGGGCAGCGTCGGAGCAGGTGTTCTGGAGGAGTCTGCGGACGCGGTCCTGGACGGAAGGTCTGCGCTGATCATCGCGCACCGTCTCAGTCAGGCCGCCGCCGCCGATCGCATCATCCACATGTCTCGCGGCCGCGTGGTTGAAGAGGGTTCGCATGACGAACTCGTCGTCGCGGGCGGGCGGTACAGCGAGATCTGGGCCGCCTGGTCGCGCGGCCGTCAGGGAGCTTAGGCTACGCTTAGCCCGCTGTCGGTCGACAAGAGGATCGGCCGGCCCTACCTCGGAGGAAACAACCCCCATGAATCAGACGATTCCCACGCGTGCGCCGCGGAAGCGGCGTGCCGTGACGACCGCTGTTCTCATCGCTCTCGTCGCGCTGATCGCGAGCCTGCTCGGAGCGTGCGGCTCCGACGACTCCGACTCCGGCAGCGGGGCGTCGTTCACCATGGAGAACGCGTTCGGGACGACGAACGTGCCGGTATCTCCGAAGCGGATCCTCGCGGTCTCCGAGGCCGACCTCAACGCCGCACAGGTCCTCGGCGTGACCCCCAGCGTGGTCGCCGAGTACAAAGAGTTCCCGTTCAACACGTGGACCACGGACGCGTTGAAGGAAGCGGACGCCGATCCTGAACGTATCTGGACCGGCACCTCGTACGAGATCCGCACCGAGGACGTCGTCAAGGCCAAGCCCGACCTGATTCTGGCAGTCGGCAGCTGGTACATGGACGACACCTACAAGCAGCTGAGCAAGATCGCTCCGGTCGTCACCTTCCCGAAGCCGTTCACCTCGCCGAGCGACGTCGACTCCGCGACCTTCCTGCGCACCGTCGCCAAGGCTCTGGGCAAGGAGGACGAGGCGGAGAAAGTCATCAAGGACACCGACGCGAAGGCAGCCCAGTGGCGTGAGGACAACCCGTCCGTCGTCGGCAAGACCGCAGCACTCGCGGTCCAGTACATCGGCGGCGGCATCTCCAACGACTCCGTCGAGCCATATGTCGCCAACTACCTGAAGATGTTCGGCCTCGTCCCGCCGCCGTCGAGCGACCCGGCTCAGCCGTCGCTGGAAGACCTCTCGTCGCTCGATCGCGACATCCTCATCCTGAACTTCTACGCCGACCGCAAGGAGATCACGGAGAACACAGTGTTCAAGAACCTCGCAGTGGTCAAGGACGGACGCACGGTCGAGAACAAGCCGCTCGCCGAGGCCGCGGGCACGCCCACGTACCTCAACATGAACTACGTGCTCGACGACACGGGTGTCCGTGACGCCCTCCGTGCCGCGGCAGCGAAGGTCAAGAGCTGACCGCTACCGACCACGACACGACGCGCGCGGCCGACGACGAGGCTCCCCAGGGACTCATGCGGTCAAACCGCCTGCGGACGATCGCGATGGCAGTCGCGATCGCCGCAGTGGTCGTCCTGTTCGTGGTGAGCCTGGGCGTAGGCGTGCGCGACATCCCGGTATCCCATGTGATCGACGCGCTGATCCATCAGGACAGGTCTCCGGGCAACCCGAACCTCGACGAGGTGAACGTCCTGTGGGATCAGC
>NZ_JBQEDL010000066.1:0-9709 GCF_052106715.1 Gordonia sp. (in: high G+C Gram-positive bacteria) | reverse complement strand
AGAAGGCCGCGACGTCAACGAGTTCGTCTACGTGAAGCCGTACCCGCGCGCCACGGCGAGCGGTCAGAGCCAGGAGGATCCCTCATGACCGCACCAGAGTTCGCCGAAGCGATCACCGGCACCAGCCAAACGAGACGAGTCCTCCTCGTCTGGGACGCCCCCAACATGGATATGGGCCTGGGCAGCCTGCTCGGCGGCCGTCCCACCGCCGCGCACCGACCCCGGTTCGACGCGCTCGGCCGCTGGGTGCTCCAACGGACCGCAGCGATCGGCGCAGCGACCCACGCCGATGTCGAGCCCGAGGCTACGGTCTTCACGAACATCGCACCCGGAAGCGCCGATGTCGTCCGGCCGTGGGTCGAAGCCCTGCGAAACGTCGGTTACGCCGTCTTCGCGAAGCCCAAGCTGACCGACGACAGTGACGTCGACGACGACATGCTCAATCATCTCGAGGTGCGACGACACTCTCCCGGGCTCGCCGGTGTGATTGTCGCCTCCGCCGACGGTCAGGCTTTCCGAGAGCCGCTCCTGGAGATCGCCGCCGAGGGCGTCCCGGTCACCGTGATCGGTTTCCGGGAGCACGCGAGTTGGGCGCTCGCCGCCGACGAACTGGAGTTCGTCGACCTCGAGGACATCACCGGAGTGTTCCGCGAACCCCTCCCCCGCATCAGCCTCGACTCCCTGCCCGACGACGGCGCATGGCTCACCCCGTTCCGTCCACTCAGCGCACTCCTCAAGTGAAACTGAGTGTCCCGTACCGAAGACTGAGCGTTTCGCCCCTGGTAGTAGTCGTGTTCTCTCAGGTGTAGCTGAGACAATCGCACTTTCGAGTGTTCGCGAGAAGGAAGGAAGCCGGCGTGTTCGGATCCATCGGCTCATTCGTGTACCGAATGCGCTACGCCGTCATCGCTGTGCTGATCGCACTGATGGGCGGCCTCGGCCTGTACGGCATGGACCTGCCGAACCACCTGTCGCAGAGCGGTTGGTTCGACCCCCAATCGGAGTCCGTGACCGGCTCAGTGGTCGCCGACGAAGCCCTCGGCCGTGACCACAAGTCCGACGTCATCCTGCTGATCACACCGCCCGAAGGCACGTCGATCGACGACGAGGCCTTCGGACAGAAGATGCAGAAGCTGACCAATGACCTGATCGCCGAACACCCCGACGTCGTCAGTCGCGACGTCGACACCGACCACGCGGGCCTGATCAGCCCGTTCGATCCCGCCACAAACGGGGCCAGTCAGATCGCGGCCGATCAGAAGCAAGACCGGATGTGGACCGCCGACCGCAAGCACGGCTTCATCTCGATCGGCGTCAACGGCAACGACGACACCACGATCCTCAAGAACTACAAGTCGATCGAAGGCTTCTTCGACGGTCTCGACGAACGCTACGAACTCCCGGGGACACAGTTCGAACTGGCTGGCCTGCAACCGATCGCAAGCGCGATGAGCGAGGGCATGGACGCGGACATCAACCGCGCCGAAGTCATCGCGCTGCCCGTGGTCGCGGTGATGCTGCTGTTCGTGTTCGGCGGTGTCGTCGCCGCGATCCTCCCCGTCTTCATCGGCGGTCTGACGATCGCCGGCTCGCTCGGCATCACCAAGCTGATCGCACAGACCACCGAGCTCAACATCTTCGCGCAGTCCGTCATCACCCTGATCGGTCTCGGCATCGCGATCGACTACGGACTGTTCATGGTGAGTCGTTTCCGTGAAGAGTTGGCCGAGGGATACACGCCGAAGGCCGCCGTACGAAGAACGGTGATGACGTCGGGTCAGACCGTCGTCTTCTCGGCGACCATCATCGTCGCCGCTCTGGCCTGTCTGCTGATGTTCCCGCAGGCGTTCCTCAAATCCGTGGCGTACGGCGCCATCGCGTCCGTCGGGCTCGCCGCAATCCTGTCGATCACCGTCCTGCCTGCGATTCTGGCGATCCTCGGCCGTCGTGTCGACGCGTTGAGTCTGCCGTTCCTGAATCGCACCAAGACCCGGGAAGCGGTCGAGGCCGGCTTCTGGGGCAGGCTCGCGTCGTGGGTCATGAGGCACCCGCTCAAGACTGCGATCCCGACCGTTCTGCTCCTGCTGGCGTTGATCATCCCGTTCGGCAACATCGCGTTCGCCGGACTCAGCGAGAAGCTTCTGCCGCCGGACAACCAGAACCGAGTCGCCCAACAGCACTTCGACGAACTGTTCCCGACCGAGCGCACCGAAGAGTTGAAGCTCGTCGTCGTCTACGACCAGAACGGCGACGACGTCGCGACCAAACTGCAGTCGATCGCCGACCAGGCCAACAAGGTCCCCGGCTTCACCAAAGCGTTCTCGCCCGACGCCGACGGCGGCGCACTCGACGGGATCTACGGCGACGAGGAGAACGGGCTCGGCGTCACTCAGATGTCGGCGGGCCTGCAGAACCGCGACGACGCGCCCGATGCGATCAAATCGCTGCGCGACATCGACACCCAGGGCCTGCGAATGTACGTGGCAGGCACGCCTGCCCTCACCCAGGATTCCATCGACGGATTGATGTCCAAACTGCCGTATATGGCGATCCTGCTGGTGCTGGTGACCGGGCTCCTGATGTTCCTCGCGTTCGGGTCGGTGATCTTACCGATCAAGGCCGCGTTGATGACGGCCCTCGGCCTCGGTTCCACGCTGGGCATCTTGACGTGGGTCTTCATCGACGGACACGGCTCGTCGATCGCCAACTTCACACCCGGCCCGCTGTTCGCACCGATCCTCGTGCTGATCATCGCAATCATCTACGGACTGTCGACCGACTACGAGATATTCCTGCTCTCCCGCATGGTCGAAGCCAGACAGAACGGGGCGTCGACGACCGAGGCGATCCGAATCGGCACCGCGAACACCGGTCGAATCATCACGGCGGCCGCTGCGATCCTCGTCGTCGTCACCGGGGCCTTCGGCCTGTCGGACATCGTGATGATGAAGTACATCGCATACGGCATGATCGCCGCGCTGATCCTCGACGCGACCGTCATCCGCATGCTGTTGGTACCGGCCGTGATGAAGCTGCTCGGCGACGACTGCTGGTGGTCGCCGCGCTGGATGCAGCGCCTACAGCAGAAGATCGGTCTCGGCGAGACCACCCTCGGCGACGAACCGGACGAGAAGGAACAGCGCGCGTTCGCAACAGCGGGAGCGTCGTCGGGCGGCATCGTCGCAGCAGCCGAGGCTCCGACGGCGGCGATGAAGCGCGTCGCCGAACGTCCGGTGGCCGGCCGCGCCGAGCCCGCCCGAGCGCGCCGGGCAACCACCAGTCATGACAGCGACTCCGATGTGGCCGTGAGTGATTCGCACGGCACCGAGAGCACGCTGGACGAACTGATCTCCGACGACACGTCGGCCACGGGATCGGTGACCACGTCGAAGCAGCCGGTAACGAAGACCGTCCCCCAGACCCCCGCGCCGAAACCTAATGGGCCGAAACCTAATGGGCCGAAACCTGCTGGGCCCAAACCTGTTGGCTCGCAACCCGCTGGGCCGGCGCCCGCACAACCGTCGACCAGGCGCAAGAGCGACGGCCCGGACACCGGTTCGTGGCGGCTCGGAGCGGGCGGAGTCCGTCAGACCTCGCGTGACCTGCGGCCACGGCCGCAGCAACGTGCCGGAGCACCGGTCGAGGCACCGGGTTCCTCGGCCCCGGCACAACCGGTGCGTCCACAACGTCCTACGTCGCAGCCGTTGCCCGCGCAACGACCTGCACCCGGTCCTCGGCCGACCGCACCACCGACTCCGCGCGAGCCGCAGCCCAACCCACCTTCCGGGCCTCGTCCCCGGCAGGCGCCGCCGGCCACTCAGATCCCGGCGACGCCTGCACCCGGTCGGCGGCCGACCCCGACGCCTACACCACCGACGCCCACCCCACCGGCCGGGCCCGGAGCACGACAGGCCGACACTCGGCAGCCCGCTCCGGACCGCGACGAGAAGCGGCCCGAGTCGACTGATTCGCGATCGGCCCGCGAACTGCGACCGGACCGAGGCAGTGAGGGAAACCAGATCAGCGTCCAGGAACTCCTGCGTCGCAGCCGGGGTCATCAGTCAGACGAGGATTGACCGCCCCGTAGGGTGTACGTCATGCCCGACGACGCCGCCGCCACGGCCGACGCCCCCGACTCGCCGTCGGGCAAGCGTCGGCCGTGGCGTCTCTGGCTCCGATGGGGCGCGATCGTCGTGGTCATCGTCGTACTCGGCATCGAGGGTTACTACGTCTGGCCCAAACTGCGGGAGACGTGGGACCACATCGGCGAACTCCGGTGGGAGTGGGTGATCGCTTGTATCGTCGCCGCCGGCCTCTCGATGGACAGCTACGCGCAGGTGCAGCGGGCCCTCATGCGTTCGGCGGGCGTCAGGGTCAGGCAGGCGGAGTCGCTCGCAGTCATCCTCGCCTCCAACTCGGTGTCCCAGACCATGCCGGGCGGCCAGGTCCTCTCGCCGGCGTTCGTCTACCGGGAGAGCCGCAAGTGGGGAGCCACACCGGTCATCGCGTCGTGGCAGGTGGTCATGTCGGGTCTGCTCGCCGGTGCGGGCCTCGCAGTGCTCGGTCTGGGCGGCGCACTGCTGGCCGGAGCCAAGACCAGCCCGTTCTCGGTCATCTTCAGCGTCGCCGGATTCCTCGTGTTCGCCGTCGCCGTCCAGTACCTGGCGAGCCACCCGCAGATGCTCGAGAACGCGGGACTCCGCGTCCTCGGCTGGGTCAACAACGTCCGGGACAAGTCGCCCGACCACGGGACGGCGCGGCTCAAACAGATCATCGAACAGTTGGAGGCCGTCCAGCTCAATAGGCGCGACGGGGCCATCGCATTCGGGTGGAGCTTCTTCAACTGGGTCGCTGACGTCGCTTGCCTCGCGTTCGCGTGCTATGCGGTCGAGGCGCACCCATCGTTCGCCGGACTCATGGTCGCGTACGCCGCCGGAAAGGCCGTCGGCACGGCGATTCCGCTGTTGCCCGGCGGTATCGGCGTCGTCGACATCACCATACAATTGGCACTCACCTCTGCAGGAATGCCCGCAGGCGTCGCCCTCACCGCGGTCCTCATCTACCGCGTCATCAGCTACATCCTCGTGGCCGTCGTCGGCTGGGTCGTGATCGCTGTACGGTACCGCGGCGCATTCAAGTCCGACGTCACGCTCGACCGGGAGATGGCCGACGACCGTGCCCGAATCGCACGGCAGGACAACGATTCGTCGACGTCGGAGGGGACCGCTGATCGCGACGACGACCCGAGGAACCCTCACTCACCCGAGTGAGGTCGACTGCCTCTGCCCCCGTTGCTTCGAGACGGTCCAGCTACCGTGGGGGCATGACGACCCGTGACACCCAGACCGGACCGCACCGCACTCCCGTGGGCGTCGTCGCCCTCGCCGCCGTCGCCGATATCGTCGCGGTCTGCGTGTTCGTCGCCATCGGTCGCCGCAACCATGACGAAGCGGGGTCTCTCACCGGATTCCTGACGACGCTGTGGCCGTTCCTAGTCGGCGCAGTCGTCGGATGGTCCGTGACCGTCCTCGCGACGGGCAGACGGTCCGCACCGGAACGGCTGCTGCCCGCAGGCCTGCTCGTGTGGGTGTCGACGGTCGTAATCGGGATGGTCCTGCGAGTGTTGTCCGATCAAGGAACTGCGACGTCGTTCATCGTCGTCGCAACGATCGCCAACGGGGTGCTGCTTCTCGGCTGGCGAGCGGCCGCCGCACTCATCGCGCGGAGCAGGTCTTGACCGGCTACCTGCTGTTCGACACCTTGAAGTACTTCTGCGCCACCTGAAGGGCCGCGGTCCCCGACTTCTCGCCCTCGCAGTAGATCACGATGACCTTGCCGCCTTGCAGTCCGACGAACCAGCCCGGCCCCTGCGGGCCGTTGGTTCCGACGAGGGCGCGCAGACCCGGTGCTCCGGTCAGGTCGCTCGCGTCGCCGGTATTCGCGTTCGTCGCCATCGAGCGCAAGATCTCGCGGGCGACCTCCGGTTCGAAGTGTTCGAGCTTTCCGTCGGTGACCTTCGTCGTCGCGCCCTTGACGAGGTAGGGAGCGACCGCGTCGGTCGCCCCGTCGGACGCCCGCGACAAGGCGACGCCGAGCGCCCCCATGTTCAGCATCGTCGACTTGTAGTCGTTCGGTGTGAAGCCGGCGCTCGACACCTTCGGCTTGGTCGGTGTCGTGGTACGCGGGAGGCTCACGCCCGGCGCGGTGAACTTCACCCCGAGACCGAAGCGGTAGAGCATGTCATTGGCGCTACCGGAGTCGTCGTTGGCGGCGCGATCAACGGCTTCGAACACGGGGTCCAGGGTCGATCCGGTCGCGTACGCGGCACCTGCCTCCACGTCACTACGATCGGCGGCGTCGTTCCGTGCCATGGCGAGGATGCCACCGGTCGACGCGTCGAACGTCATCACGGCCGCCGGCTGCGCCACTTCGACGACGGTGTCGCCGAGCACGAGCTGTTCATTCTGGTCGACGGTGGTCGCGACGTCCTTGGCCGGCGGCCCCTGTTTGCCTGCCAACCGCTTCGGGCGGGTCCCCGGTGTCACCAGTTGGACCTGCCAACCCGCGGTCGCGTCGCGCACCGCAGTCCAATAGTTGGTCAGTCCGCTCTCGAGGGGGCTCGACAGTCGACGGTCGTCCATCACGAGTTTTCCGGTGCGATTGACGGTGACACCGGTGATCTTCTCCGGATCGGACGTGAGCGTCCTCATATCCGACTCGCGCAGTGTCACGGCGACGACTGAGCGCCCGCCGGCCTCGTCGACCTTCTTGCGGATCACCGACGCCGTGACGAGCGGCGCGATCGGCTCGACGGCATCAGCCAACGACGCTATCGCGGCATCGGACTTGCGACCCGCGGCCTTCGGATCAAAGGTGATCTCGTTGACGGGCACCATCTTCATAAAGGTCTTGCCGGTGCGGCTCTCGACGGTGGGTGCGGGCGTCGCGTCGGTGCGGACCTTCTGCAATCGGGATCCGGCCGGCATGTTCTGGTAGATGAGGCCGGGCTCCCACTGGACCTTCCACCCGCTCGACAACTCACGTGCCGTGCCGGACGTGCTGGTCTCGAATGAGCCCTGACCGGGCCACTCCCAGGTGGTCTTCATGGTGAACGACGCCGTGCCGTCGCTGTATTCGACCGGCTTGTTGACGGTGGTCTCGACCGTCTCGGCGCCCATGCCCGCAAATGTGGCACCGAGTGACTCGGCAGCGGGCGCAGGAGCAGTCGTCAGCCCGGACGCCGCTTCGACGTCCTGGTTCTCGATCGCCCCGGCGAAGCTGCCGACGATCCCGGCCACGTCGGTGTCGTCCCTCGACCCGCACCCCGCGACCATTGTCAGTGTCACGGCAGCGACTACTACCGCCGCCGCAGCACTGTTTCCCCTCCACACCATGACACCAATTTTCACTCGTCTCACATGCGTTTCACCGCACAGGGCCTCACATTACCGAATCATTGTGGTCTCGATTTCGCATCACCGCCGCCGGATCGGCGTAGCGAGGCCCTTTCCGCATAATAGAGGTATGTCTTCGACGATTCTGCGCGCTGCCGATCGTGTCGCCACACAGACACCGTGGCTGACCTCGTCGCACAGCTTCTCGTTCGGCGACCATTACGATCCAGCCAATACCCACCACGGCGTACTGATGGTGCACAACGAGGACACAATCGAGGCCGGTCAAGGGTTCGACACCCATCCTCACTCCGAGACCGAGATCCTCACGTGGGTGCTGTCTGGGTCGTTGGTCCATCAGGACTCCGAAGGGAACTCCGGTCTCATCCACCCAGGACTCGCCCAGCGCATGAGTGCGGGGACAGGCGTTCTGCACTCCGAACGCAACGATTGCGCCTCCTCGACCGAGCCCGTCCACCTGATCCAGATGTGGGTGTGGCCCGACGAGAACGGTCTCGACCCGAGCTATGAGCAGCGCGACGTCACCGCCGACCTGACGCCCGGATCCGTCGTGCCGATCGCATCGGGCGACCGCGCCCACGACTCCGCGATCCGTATCGCCAACTCGGGCGCCACATTGCACGCAGTCCGACTGAACGCCGGCCAGTCGGCCACGGTCCCCTCGGGTCGCTTCACCCACCTGTTCGTCACCGCGGGAGCCCTCACCGTCGACGGCGACCGCCTCGAGACCGCAGACGCACTGCGCGCCACCGATTTCGGCGGCTCCACGATCACCGCGAACACCGACTCAGAGGTCTTGATCTGGTCGATGTCCAAGCGTCTCGGCGAATAGCGGCGGGCGCTGGCGGAGCCCGGTATCGCTGGTCGACTCCTACCGAGACCGTGCACTATGGAGTGCGTGACTACCGAACAAATCTCAGGACTGGACTTGGAGTGGGTCGACCCCGCGGTGCGCGTCGCCGACGACCTCTTCACTCACGTGAACGGCAAGTGGCTCGAGTCGCACACGATTCCGGGCGACCGCAGTATCGACGGCGCCTTCCACGTTCTGCGCGACAACGCTGAAGCCGACGTCCGCGCGATCGTCGAGGAGTGCGCGCAGAGCCCCGGCGACGCGACGTCGACGATGATCGGCGATCTGTACGCATCGTTCATGGACACCGAGCGCATCGAAGAGCTCGGGCTCGAAGCGGTTCGTGACTACCTGACAGCGATCGCGACCATCTCCTCGATCGCCGACCTGTCCCGCACGCTCGGCTCCCTCCAGCGGGTCGGCGTCCGCGGACTGTTCGGCCTCTACGTCGACACCGACGCACGCCGGTCCGATCGCTACCTCGTACACCTCGGCCAGGGCGGGCTCGGCTTGCCCGACGAGTCGTACTACCGCGAGGAGAACCACGCCGAGACGCTGACCGCATATCGCCAGCACGTGGCCGCGATGTTCGGGTTGGCGGGGATCGACGATCCCGAAGACGCGGCGTCGCGGGTCGTCGACATGGAGAAGCAGATCGCGGGCCATCACTGGGATGTGGTGCGACGCCGCGACGCTGAGGCCACCTACAACTTGCGGACCCTCGCCGAGTTCACTGACGGCGCTGCCGGATTCGACGTATCCGCCTGGCTGACCGGTATCGACGCCCCGAGCGACGAGACATTCGCCGAGGTCGTCGTCGGGCAGCCGTCGTTCTTTACCGGAGTCGGCGAACTCGTCGCGTCACGTCCCCTCGACGACTGGAAGACGTGGCTGCAGTGGACCCTGTTGAATTCGGTCGCCCCCTATCTGTCGAGCGCATTCGTCGACGAGAACTTCGCGTTCTACGGGACCGAGTTGACCGGAGCACAGGAGATTCGCGACCGGTGGAAGCGCGGGGTCGGCTTCGTCGAGTCGGCTGCGGGTTTCGCAGTCGGTGAGCTGTATGTCGCGAAACACTTCCCGCCCGCAGCGAAGGCTCGCATGGACGAACTGATCGCGAACCTCGTCGAGGCGTATCGCCGCAACATCTCCGACCTCGACTGGATGACGCCGACCACGCGGGAGCGCGCGCTGGCCAAGCTCGACAAGTTCACGCCGAAGATCGGCTACCCGGCCAAGTGGATCGACTACTCGACGCTGCAGGTCGACCGCGGCGATCTGATCGGCAATCTGCGTCGTGCGTCGTCGTTCGACACGTCGCGGGAATTCGCCAAGATCGGCGGGCCGGTGGACCACGACGAATGGTTCATGACCCCGCAGACGGTGAACGCCTACTACAACCCGGGCATGAACGAGATCGTCTTCCCCGCCGCGATCCTGC
>NZ_JBQEDL010000065.1:0-9959 GCF_052106715.1 Gordonia sp. (in: high G+C Gram-positive bacteria) | reverse complement strand
AAGAACCCCTCGCTCCCGGCACCACCCGAGAACTACACAAATGATATAACTCACCCACAACAAGAACTAATGTTCGATACTTACGCCGAACGTCAACTGCGAGTACGTGGCGGCTCTCTCGAGTCCCCGAGTGAGGAGAGGTGAAGTGAACGCCCCAGGTTAAGAGCAATATCAAGGAGGTCGGTATGGGATCCTGAGCTGATGACCCGCCCCTCGGATGAGTTCACCAAGCGTGAGGCACTCATGCATGTGCTGGCAGCCGAGTTCGCCGGCCGACCCGTCCTCACCCGCGAGTGGTTAAGTCGAGTGGACTTCGGATGGGGTCCAGAGCGAATCGTGGATACGTCCAAGGGGATCTGGAACCCTCAGTCTTACGCCGCGACATTAACGATCATCAGTGACCCAGCAAGCGAATACGACGATGGCGATCACGGCGACTCGCTCTATCGTTACTCGTACGAGAGACGCCCTGACGGTCAAGATCCAAGCGGTGGATCGAACGTCAAGCTCAGGGAGGCCATGCGACTTGGGCTCCCGGTGGTCATGCTCAGGAAGGTCGCGCCAGGCAAGTTTGTACCGATCATGCCCGTGTATGTGGTCAAGGAAGAACCGGAGCACCAACGCTTCCTTCTTGCCATCGACGAGAGTCTCAAGTTTCTGCCGGACCCAGCGCATCTCACAGACGACCAACGTCGATACGTCCAGCGGGTTGTCCAGCAGCGGATGCACCAGCCAGAGTTCCGTGCTCGCGTCCTCACAGCATACGAGGCACGCTGCGCCGTGTGCGTCCTGAAGAAGGTCCCGCTCCTGGACGCTGCTCACATCAGCGCAGACTCTGCTGCGGATGGCATACCGGTAGTGACGAACGGGCTGGCCCTGTGCAAGATCCATCACGCCGCGTACGACGAGAACATTCTCGGCGTCTCGCCGGACTACGTAGTACACGTCAACGCCGACGTGCTCGCCGAAGTGGACGGCCCCATGCTCAAATACGGCCTTCAGCAGATGGATCAGCGTCCGCTCTGGATACCGCGCCGCGGGAAGGATCGGCCCGATCGCGATCGCCTTGCCGCTCGGTTCGACGACTTCACTGACGCCGGATAGCTTCTCGTTCCCGTAGGAGGTGGAAATCTGGATGTGGACGCAAACCTAGCGAAAGGGGCGCTCACTGCCTGGCTTCCCGCTCACTCCCCCTCCGCGCTCCACTTCTCGACGACGACCATCCCTGGCACGTCCCTCTTCACTCGCACACCGGTGACCTTGGACGCCTCGTCCGAACCGATCGGATCGGAATCGACCGCGACCTCTTCGTAGTCGGTCTCGTCGTCGGCGGCATCGTCGCCGTCCACGACCCACTCATCGTCGGTGATGATCGGGATCTCTCCGGTGTCGGCATCGTCGTCGAAGGCGCTCTTGTCGTAGTCCATGCCGAGATACTTGCGCCAGTTGTTCTCATCGGTCAGCCACACGCCGTCGGCGCGAGCCGCGGTCTCAGCAGCACGGACCTGATCCATCAGGGTGATCGCGCGGCGACGCTGCTCGTCCTCGACGCTGACCGTCGCATGCTGACGGAACGGTACGCCCACCTGATAGAGGGACGGGCTCACTGCAGCGATCGGAAAGTCGGTGCCCGCCAGCCGCTCAAAGATCTTTTGTGTCAACGCAAGAGCAGGCTGCGTCGTGACGATCCCGTCCAATACGCTGCCGCGCTGCGCCTCGCGTTCGGCGGCCTTCGCCGCTTCCCACTCGTTGATCTGGCGCTCCAGGTCCGCGTGCTCGCCGTTGAGCACACCGGGCGTCCGGTACGACACCTTGTCGACGAAACTTTGTGCCACGTCATCGATGTCGAAACCGTCGACGGCGTCGGCGGCAATCCGAGAATGGAACAGCACTTGCAGGAGGAGGTCGCCCAACTCGGACTTCAGCTCTTCACGCGACCCGTGGTCGATCGCGTCCAGTAACTCGTAGACCTCTTCGACGAGATACCGCCGCAACGAATCGTGCGTCTGGCGCTGCTCCCACGGTCCCGTCCGCCGTAACCGGTCCATCAGCTCGACGGCGTACAGGATGATGCTGCCCCTGACCGGCTCGCCTTGGATGACGCGCTCACCGGCATCGATCCGCGTGCGAACCGCCGGATGGCGTCGATCCGACGATAGGAGCACGTCGTGATACTGCGCACCGTCACCCACGAGAACGTAATCGGGCAACTGCCACAACAGATTCGGATGAACCTCTTCGGTTACGGCGATCGTCCCCGACATCAGCCCGACAGCGCCCGCAGGCACCATGTCGGGCCGCGACGGATCGAGCAGAACGACGGGCATGTGTGCTCCTCCCGGAGAAGACTCTGTCAGGACGACCTTAGTCGGTATTGCACCGAAGATTGAGCGTCAACGCGCGGTACATGGGTCTCGACTCCGCTCGACCAGCGGGAAGGGTCTCGACTTCGCTCGACCAGCAGCCGGGCGTCTCGACTCCGCTCGACCAGCGGAAGAAGTCTCGACCAACAGCGGAGTCTCGACCAGCGAGGAGACTTCAGGAAGCTTCGGCCTCAAGAGCGGTGACGACCGCACGCAGAGCCGGGTCCTCTTCGCTGCTGCGACGCCAGACTGCGTGGACAATCCGCCGCGGAGCCTGCGCCAACGGTCGAAGTTCAACGCCGTCCGGCGGACGCGGTCGGGCCAGCCGCGGGATCAATGCAACGACGTCGCCGGACGCGACCAACGCCATCTGCGTACTGAAATCGTCGACGGTGTGCACGACGTCGGGTTCGGCGTCACTGCCGGCGAACATCCGCTGAAACCATTGCTGGCACACCGTTCCCGGCGGGGACGTCACCCACCGACAGCCCGCGAGGTCAGCCAGATCGATCGGTTCCGTCGCGCCAGCCAGAGGGTGTCCCGCCGGGACCGCGAGATCACCGACATCCGTGTGCAGCAACGACGGCCGGACACCCGCCGACACCGGCGTGGGCACGCCATCCGCGTCATGCACCAACGCCAGATCGGCTCCGCCCGACTCCACCGCGTACACCGCGGGCACCGGGTCGGCTTCGACGATCTCGACACGAAGGTCCGGACAATCGACCGCAAGACGCGCCAACACCGGGGCGACGATCCCACGGACCGCCGTCGAGAAGGCCACGATCCGAAACGTTCCGCGCGGCACGCCTGCATCCGCCGACCGAGCCGCAGACACCGACTGCTCCAGTGCATGAACGACAGTCGGGACCGTCTCGACCAGCGCTCGCCCGGCCGCCGTCAACACCACGCGGCGCCCCGCAGGCGACACCAATCGCACGCCGACATCGAGTTCGAGTCGTTTGATCTTCTGGGAGATCGCCGACGCCGTGTACCCGAGGTCATCGGCGACCCTGCTCATCGTCCCCAAGTCCGCGAGCGCGCGGAGCGCCTGAAGTGCCGACACATCGATCATGAAGTGATCGTAAACAATGTGTCATAGAACTGTTCTCTTGTCGTTGACGATGATCGCCATGACAATGGGTTCTATGATGCTCGCGCCCGCCGCCGCCCATGCCTTCGGCACCAACCTCGTCGCCGTCCCGACGCCGATGAGCCCCGACTACTCGATCGACGAGTCCGGGTTCAAATCCATGGTGAAGCATCTGGTGAAGAACAAGTGCGACGGCATCGTCGTCGCCGGAACAACCGGCGAGTCTCCGACGCTGTCCGAAGACGAACTGGCACACCTGATCCGATTGGCCGCGTCGAAGGCGAAGGGCCGCGCCCGCGTCATCGCGGGTGTCGGCACCAACGACACGATGTCGACCGTCCGCCGCGCCCGCCTCGCCGCAGCGGCAGGCGCCGACGCCCTACTCGTCGTCACCCCGTACTACTCACGGCCGTCGCAGGCCGGAGTCGCCACCCACCTGCGTGCCGTCGCCGACGCCACCGACCTCCCCGTCATGCTGTACGACGTCCCGCACCGCACCGGGCTTCCGCTCGCGACGTCGACCCTGTACGACCTCGCACAGCACCCGAAGATTCTGGCGGTGAAGGACGCGACGGGCGACATCGCTCAGGCGATGGCGGTGATGGCCGACTGCCCGATGGCGTACTACTGCGGCACGGACGGCCTCAACCTGCCGTATCTGTCGGCTGGCGCCACCGGTGTGGTCAGCGTCGTCGGAGCCGTTCGGTCGGCGGAGAACGCGGCACTGATCAAGGCGATCACCGACCACGATCTGCCGACCGCGCGGGAAATCAACCGCGACCTGATCCCCGCAGCCACCGCATTGAACTCGATCGCCACCGGCGGCGCGGTCGCTGCGAAGGTCGCGCTCCGCGAACTCGGCGTCATCGCGCACACGACGGTCCGTCCGCCGCTCACTGAGGCGACACCGGACGAGGCCGCGCAGATCGTGGTGGCGTTGGCCGTTCATGCGGAGACCTCAGCTCGATCTGCGTGACGCCGGCTGCGTCGAGCCTGCGGCGCCACCGACGATCGTGCGTGACGATCAGGACGGCGCCCGCGTAGTCGTCTAACGCTGCTTCCAGTTCGTCGACGAGTTCCGGCGCGAGGTGGTTCGTCGGCTCGTCAAGCAGCAGCACGTCACTTGGCGCGTCGACAACGATGGCGAGATCGAGTCTGCGGCGTTGGCCGACAGACAGGTCACACACCCTGCGCCGCAAGCTGGCGGTGTCGAGCAACCCCAACGAACACAGACGGTCCTCGGCGTCATCGATGTACCTACCTGTCGCACAGGCGAACTCACTGACGGTCGTCCGGCGAGTCGGCGCCGACAGGTCTTGCCGAAGCCATGCGATACGCGCTCCGGTCGCCACCACGACGTCGCCGCGGACCTCGCCCGCGACCGCCCGAAGCAGCGTCGTCTTACCGGCCCCGTTGTCTCCGGAGACAAGCACGCGGTCGCCCGCCCTGATAAGTAGTCCACGGACGGACAGCAAGTCGGACGCCCCTTCTGCGGCAGTGAATCCAGGAGTGAACTGGAGCAGTTCGGGTGGCCGAGCCGCAGGCTCCTCATGAAGGCGTGCCAAGCGTTCCTTCGCCATCCGGATCCGTCCCGCACTGCCATGATCACGACTCCGTGCACGAAATGCACCGTTTCCGAACCCCGGCTTCTCCCTCTTCCGTGGAATCTGGTCGAGCCGGAAAGAGTTGGCCTCCACCAACTCCGCACAACGTCGGACCTCGTCGCACCACATCTCATACCGCTCACGGGCCACGCGCCGACTGGTGGCACGCGCGCGCAGGTAGCCTGCATAGCCGTCACCGTGTCTACGCAGTCGGCCTCCTTCTACGACCACGATATCGGCCGAGATCGCGTCGAGGAGTTCCCGATCGTGCGTGACGACGACGAACGCGCCACGATGTGCCGCCAGCCGACCTTCCAACCAGTCGACGGCTGCATCGTCGAGGTCGTTCGTCGGCTCGTCCAGGAGCAGGAGTTCGGAATTCGACGCCAGGACAGCGGCCAACGCCAACCGAGCACGCTCGCCTCCCGACAGGGTTGCGACCGGACGTTCGCGATCGACTTCACCGAGTCCGAGTTGCTGCAGCCCTGCGGCGAGACGCAGATCGACCGCATAGCCGTCCCGTGCGTCGAAGGCGTCAAGTAGGTCGCCGAGACGGTCAAGTAGTAGCCAGTCATCGTTGCCGGCTAGTGCGGCTGCGGTAGCGGCTATTTCACACTCCAGCACGCGAATGTCACCCAGCAGCACACCGATGGCAGCAGCCACCGTCGTGCCTGGCGCGAACTCCGGATGCTGTTCCGCGAACCCGATGCCTCCCTGGACCGCGATGCTGCGCACACCGCCGTCTACCGGAACGATTCCAGCGATCGTCTTCAGAAGCGTCGACTTTCCGGACGCGTTGTCGCCGATCACCGCGAGACGGTCACCAGGGCCGACGACAAGATCGACACCGTCGAGCACCGGGGCGGCATCGAAGCGGACCGAAACGTCATGCAGGGCGCATTCGCGATGCGATCGGCCTTTGGAATGGATTGTTGTACAAGACAGTCGGGTCATCAGATGACCTCTCCGCGCAGCATGAACGCAGCGCACGGTGGGAGTCGGATACGAAGAGCCGGCCGCGGACATTGGTCAACGCGACGGTCAGTCGAAAATCAGAGTTCCCACACGATGCAACCTACGCCCATCACATCGGCGGCCGCCACCAAATATTCACGCTGAACGATTCGCGGAAGCATATGCGCCCGGCGACATCCCGATGGTCGCGGTGAAATCCCGACTCAAATGGGCTTGGTCGGCATAACCGAGGTCCGCGGCGAGATCGGCCCAATCGGGCGCGCGTCCGTCGCGGACCCGCTCGGCAGCATCGATGAGTCGGAACCTGCGGATCACCCAGGTCGGGGAGACCCCCGCACATGAGGTGAACATCCGCTGCAGCGTGCGGGACGTGACCCCGCCGAGGTTAGCGAGCTGTCTAACGGTGCCGATGGTCCGATCCTGCTCAGCAGCGGCCGCGATGAGCGAGACCTCCCTGGCACGGTCAATACGCGACTGCGGCCGACCGTCCAACAACCGGATCAGCTCATCGCCGATGAGCTTCACCCGATCTGAACCCCATGAACGGTCAGCGACCGCCAATGCCAGCCGAGCCTCGACTGCCAGGACATCGGTGAGTTCCACGTGCGTGTCGTTGACCGCCTGGACGTCGTCGATCCACGCGCCGAACCCGCCCGTCGTCGACTTGGCCGCCACGTTCCACCCCGTCCCGCTCAGCGTCCGGACCGTCAGCGCAGTAGTGACTCCGTTGAACTTCGCAGCCAGCGGATACGGACCGGGCTGCGGAGCGTCGCCCGGCGGCGGCGCAGTCCCGACGCTCACATTCACCGCAGGAGTCGCCAGCACCGGCTGCCGGTGACTCTCACCCGCAGGAAGGTCCCAACGGACCGACCAGAACCACTCGACCAATCCCTCGAGTTCCGGCGGTGGCGGGTACCGATCGAACTCGACGACGCGGAACATGCGGGCGGGCTGCAGGATTCCGCGCGTGTGGTCGGCGAAGGGCTGTCGGTCAGCTGCGGGCACGGGGTGAGCGTAGCGCGAGGTCGCGTCGGGGGTCTCGACTCCGCTCGACCAGCAGCAGTGGGCTCGACAAACGTTGCCGAGAACTGTCGCGAATCTTCAAGAGCGCGACCAGTCACCAGCCGTAGCGTCGACGGTATGGACACCTCAACAGCCCTCATCCGCACGCTCGATCAACTCGCTGACCTCCTCGATCAGGCCGCTGGAACACCGCCGAACTCTCCCACACCGTGCACTGACTTCGACATCGCAGAACTCCGCAACCACATCGTCGGATGGCTAACTGCGTTCACTGACGGCTACACCGCAGACGACCACACGTGTAGCGATCCCAATGCAGTCACCGTCGAGGGCAGCGGGGCCGACCAGGTGCGCGCGGCAGCCGCGCGATTGCGTCAGGTGCTCCCCGACGCTCTCGCTCATCCGCTGAAGATAGGCGAAGCGGGGATGCCTGGCGACATGGCAGCCTCGATGATCCTGTGGGAGTACCAGATGCACGGGTGGGACCTCGCGCAAGCCGCGGGTCTGGATTGGGCACCTGACGACGACACCCTCGAGGCATCGCTCAAATTCGCGCCCGCGATGCTGACGACCGACTTCCAGGGTGAAGGGAAGGCGTTCGCGCCTGCCGTTCCGGTGGCCGAGTCCGCGTCGCCGCTGGAACGCTTGGTCGGGCTGTCCGGGCGGCAGCCGATGCGGTGATCGCACGTGAGTGGTACCGCTGAGAGGGTGGGTCGGCGTATAGCTCGCCCCATGCCCTGAGCGGTACCACTGCCGCGAGCGGAGCGCGGTACATCGGTCTCGACTCCGCTCGACCAGCGAACAATAACGTCCGCTCGACCAAGCGGGGGTCCCGACTCCGCTCGACCAGCCAACAAAAACGTCCGCTCGACCGGCGGAGGGCTCTACGACTCCAGGGGCGCGATCGCCTGGAGGAAGCCGACGATGTAGTCGATCAGCTCCGAGTCGCGAAGGCGGGGCGAGCCGACACTGCCGGTACGCGGGATCGGGAGGGTCACAGTGTGCGTGGTCGCGCGGTAACTCGCCGACGAGAACATCCGCTTGAGGCGGATCTGCTGGCTGTCCAACAGGATCATCGGGCCGACCTTGACCGACTGCCCGGCGAGGCCGACCTCAGTCACTCCTCGCTCACGGCACCGCAGCCGTAGCCGCGCGATAGCCGCAAGGCGCTGCGTCTGGACCGGCGGAGGACCATAACGGTCGGTGAGCTCGGCCAAGACTTCGTCGACGTCGGCGTCGCCGCCAGCCGACGCGAGCTTTCGATACGCCTCCAGACGCAACCGATCGGCCTCGACGTACTCGGTGGGGATGTGGGCGTCGACGGGAAGATCGATCCGGACCTCCGACGACTCCTGCGTGTCGATCGGAGTGCCGTCGGCGGCGGCCCGATACGCTTCGACGGCCTCGCCGACCAGGCGGACGTAGAGGTCGAAGCCGACACCCGCGACGTGCCCGGACTGCTGCGCACCCAGCACGTTGCCCGCGCCGCGCAACTCCAGGTCCTTCAACGCGACGGCCATGCCCGCACCCAACTCATTGTTCTGCGCGATGGTCGCGAGCCGGTCGTATGCGGTCTCGGTCAACGGTTTGTCACCGCTGTACAGCAGATACGCGTAACCGCGCTCGCGCGAACGCCCCACGCGACCACGCAGCTGATGCAACTGCGAGAGACCGAAGTTCTCGGCGTGGTCGACGATCAACGTGTTCGCATTCGAGATATCCAGACCGGTCTCGATGATTGTCGTGCACACCAGCACGTCGTACTCGCGGTTCCAGAACGCGTCGACCGTGCTCTCCAACTGGGCCTCGCCCATCTGTCCGTGTGCGACGACGACCCGCGCCTCCGGGACCAGCGCAGCGACGTCACGCGCCGTCTTGTCGATCGACGACACCCGGTTGTGGACGAAGAACACCTGCCCGTCACGCAGGAGTTCGCGACGGATCGCGGCCCCGACCTGCTTCGGCGAGTACGCGCCGACATAAGTCAGCACCGGGTGCCGCTCCTCCGGCGGGGTCAGGATCGTCGACATCTCGCGGATACCCGCCATCGACATCTCGAGGGTTCGCGGGATGGGCGTCGCCGACATCGTCAACACATCGACGTGGGTGCGCAACGCCTTGATGTGCTCTTTGTGCTCCACACCGAACCGCTGCTCCTCGTCGACGATCACGAGGCCAAGGTCCTTCCAGCGGACACCGGTCTGCAGCAGTCGGTGGGTACCGATGACGATGTCGACTTCGCCGTCGGCCATCTGCGCGAGGATCTCCTTGGACTCCGCCGGATCGGTGAAGCGCGACAGCCCGCGCACCTTGACCGGGAAGCCTGCCATCCGCTCGGCGAACGTCTGCATATGCTGCCCGGCGAGGATCGTCGTCGGCACGAGCACCGCGACCTGTTTTCCGTCCTGCACGGCTTTGAACGCCGCGCGCACCGCGATCTCGGTCTTGCCGTATCCGACGTCGCCGACGACGACGCGATCCATCGTGACCGGCCGCTCCATATCGGCCTTGACCTCAGATATCACCGTCATCTGGTCGACGGTCTCGGTGTAGTCGAACGCGTCTTCCATCTCGCGTTGCCACGGAGTGTCCGGGCCGAACTGGAAACCGGGCGCCGCATGACGTGCCGCGTACAACTGCACGAGCTCGCCCGCGATCTCGCGGACCGCCTTGCGTGCCTTTTTCTTCGTGTTGGCCCAGTCGGACCCGCCGAGCTTGGACAGCGACGGCTGCTCACCACCGACGTAGCGGGACAACTGGTCGAGCGACTCCATCGGAACGAACAGTCGATCGCCCGGCTGGCCGCGCTTTCCCGGCGCGTACTCGATGACGAGGTATTCACGCCGCGCTCCCGAGACGGTCCGCTCGATCATCTCGACGAACTTGCCGATGCCGTGTTGG
>NZ_JBQEDL010000064.1:4363-10171 GCF_052106715.1 Gordonia sp. (in: high G+C Gram-positive bacteria) | reverse complement strand
GTCTGCAGGCACGCCGCTCGAGTAACGCGGAGACCATGCAAGCCCTCGGTGAGGCTGTGCGCCGCGTCTCGTCCATTGCGCTGGTCCACGAGATGCTGTCCGGCAGCGTCGACGAAGAGGTGGACCTCGACGCGATCGTCGATCGCGTCTCCACGTCGTTGGTCGACGTGACGCTGCCGCACGGCGGGGGCGCGCGCGTGTCGATCCGACGGGACAGTCGGCTCGGCGTCCTGTCGGCGGACCTCGCGATGCCGTTGGTGATGGTGTTGACCGAGGTCCTGCAGAACTCGATCGAACATGGCTTCTCACCGGACCAGCAAGGCGCGTTGATCGTCGTCGACGCAGTCCGAGACGTGCGCGCGCTCAACGTACGGGTCACCGACAACGGCAGCGGCCTGCCCGACGGATTCGACCTGGCAGCGTCGGACCGCCTCGGTCTTCAGATCGTCCGAACGCTCGTCTCCAACGATCTGCGAGGCAGCATCGACATCGGGCCGGTGCCCGGAGCTCGCGGCACACGCGTCGAACTGGAGATCCCGCTGCACTGAGCGCCTGACGACGTGATCAGACGACGAGAGAGGCTCCGACCGAATCGGTCGGAGCCTCTCTCGAAGAGTCTGAAGTCTTATGAGTCAGACGACGCTGCGAGCCCGGGTGCGGGCGTTGCGACGCTTGAGCGCACGACGCTCGTCTTCGCTCATGCCGCCCCAGACGCCTGCGTCCTGACCGGTCTCGAGTGCCCATGCGAGGCAGTCGGCGGTCACCGGGCAGCGCTGGCAGACCAGCTTGGCATCGGCGACCTGCGCGATAGCCGGTCCGCTGGTGCCGACCGGGAAGAACAGCTCCGGGTCCTCGTCGCGGCAGATGGCTTTGTGGCGCCAGTCCATGACACTTACTCCTTCAGATACGTTTCGTATTGTGCGCTGGGCGCACGAATGTGCATCGGTTCGTCTTCGTGTGGGCTGCAACTACGGAAGTCGCCGTCCGATTCTGAACTGTGGTCAGCGCAGAAAGGCGGGGCCGGTTGTTGCGGTCATTAACTGTTGTACTACTGTGCGGTTACCTTTGGCTATAGTTGCGCGCTGAATGCTGGATACGTCACAAGGGGTTGGCAGCGAAGCCAACTTATGCGTACCGGCGGGTAACTAACCCGTTAACTGCTGATCGGGTCGGCCACCACGTCGAGGACTTGCCTGCGGTAGCCGAACTCCAAATCTGTGTATTCGCCCAGGTAGTCGCCGTCCATCTGCACATCGGCCGGGTCATCGGAGTGGAATCGAACCCTCTCGACGTCGTCGTCACGGTACAAGTGAGCGGCCCTGGGGTTGGTGCCACGCACCATTGTGGATCCGAGGACGAGGCTGCGGGGTACTGAGACCGATGTCGCAGCGAAGACTCCGAGGCCGTGCTCGAAATCGGTGCCGGGATTGGTGTGGATTGGGCGGGTGCCGAAGTAGGTCCACGGGCCGGTATTGCTGACGAATCCGAAACGGACACCGTCGATCGGCGCATGGTCGGGGACCTCAACGGTGAACGTCGGCGCGACAACCGACGGCCGGAAGAACGCACTGAGGGTCATTCGCAGATACCGATTCGCCGTCGCCTTGTGTCCCTTGTGGCGCAACTCTTCCATCCGGCGGACGACGATCGCGTCCATCCCCATGCCCGCGTTGAACAGGAACCAGCGGTCGAGTGTGTGGCCGAGGCTGATCGGGCGACGTGCGCCCGTGTCGAGTAGAGCCATCAACTGGGCCGTTGCCAGGAGCGGGTCGCGGCTGATGTCCAAGGCGCGCGCGAACACGTTCGCGCTGCCGCCCGGAACCACACCGAGCGCCGGGAGCGTGCCGCGCTCCGGCGCAGTCCCAGACGGAGCACCGAGCATCCCGTTGGCGACTTCGTTGACTGAGCCGTCGCCGCCGTGCACGACGACGGCGTCGTACCCCTGCGCGACCGCGCGGGCCCCGAGTTCCCCGGCGTGCCCGCGGTGCGTCGTGTGCTCGACGTCGACGATGAATCGAGACGAGAGCGTATTGGCGAGCGCATCGCGGCCCTCAGCAGTGGTGAAGGTCGCGAACGGGTTCGTGATGAGCATGACGCGCACGAGAGCACACGTTATAGCGTGTGGCCGCCTCCGGCACAATCAGCGTCAGCCGTTCACAGTGCGAGGACCGGCCGTTCACGGCGACCGCACCGCCCCCGGCGCGCGCCTGTGACGCAGCCCGACCTACGCTGGAGTGCGTGAGCAGTCCCGATTCCGCGCGCACGACACCGGCCGTGCCGTCGACATTGCGTTGGGCGGGATGGATCATCGCGTTGCAGGGCGTGATCGGCATCATCGTGGCCGTCGTCTACGTGGTCCGTGAAGCTGCGGGCCACCACGAAGAGGCCATCAGCGGCTACGGCTCGGCCATTTGGTTCGCGGTGATCGGAGGTGGCGTGTTCGCCGGCGGAATCGCGTTGACACGCGGACGACGCTGGGGTCGCGGCATCGGAATGATGGCGCAGATCCTGTTACTCCCGGTCGCATATGCGCTGCTCACTGCGAGTCACCTGCCGCTACTCGGCGCACCTGTCGGGATCGTCGCGTTGGCGGTCCTGGGACTGCTGTTCGCGCCAGCGTCGTTGTCCTGGCTCAACGCCGACTCGCTTCCTCCCGACGCGCGCTGACCGGCCCCGCGCTGGTCTGCAAGCGGGGACGTAGGGTATGGGCCATGACGCGCATCCTTGCCATCGCAAACCAGAAGGGCGGCGTGGCGAAGACCACGACCACAGCGTCGGTCGGCGCCGCTCTCACCGATCAGGACGTGTCCGTCCTCGTCGTCGACCTCGATCCACAGGGCTGCCTCACGTTCTCGCTCGGGCATGACCCCGATCAGATCTCGAAGTCCGTGCACGACGTCCTCATCGGCGCCGAAGACATCGCCGACGTCCTCCTCGACACCGACGACGGCGTGACGCTGCTGCCCGCCACCATCGATCTCGCGGGCGCCGAAGCGCTTCTGCTGATGCGCCCGGGCCGCGAGTACGCTCTCAAACGCGCTCTGGCCGAGGTCGCGCAAGACTACGACGTCATCCTCATCGACTGCCCGCCGTCGCTCGGCGTCCTCACCCTCAACGGACTCACCGCCGCCGACGAGGTGATCGTGCCGTTGCAGTGCGAGACGCTCGCGCACCGCGGCGTGGGTCAACTGCTCCGCACGGTGACCGAGGTCCAGCAGATCACCAACCCGGAACTGACGATGCTGGGAACCGTCGCGACTCTCTTCGACGCGCGGACCACCCACAGCCGCGACGTGCTCGCCGACGTCGCCGATCGCTACGACATGCCGGTGATCAACCCGCCGATCCCGCGCACCGTCCGCTTCGCCGAGGCATCGGCCTCGGGGGCGTCTGTGATGCGCGGCCGAAAGAACAAGGGCGCCACCGCCTACCGTGAACTCGCAGACAACCTGAAGGGTCACTGGGACGGCGGAGAACTGGTGAAGTACGAGGCCTGAGAGCAGGCGAGGCGCGCAGCGGTCAGCGAAGGCCGACGACGGTGGAGCCGCGCTGTTCGACCACGGTGTCGCCGAGGACGCGAAGAGCGACGTCGGTGTCCTCGCCGCGGTCCACGGGGATCGAGCGCACCTCGCGGCCGTCCGAGAGTTGGCGGACGCTGATCCGCCCCGGCATCGGGAGCAGGAGGTCGCCGGCCATGACGGCTCCGGTGCCGATAGCGCCGGGCACCTCGAACATCACGTTTCCGCTGTTGCCGTCGAGGACGAGGGTGCTCCGGCCGGTCGCGAACATCACGACGCCGGAGTCGACCGACGGTGATCCGCGGGGATCGGGGATCCCTGCCACGGGGCGGACCGAGACGGCTTCGGCTTCGGGGGTGAATACGCGGACCGACTGCCCGGGCGCACGCCCGACCTCGCCGGTCGCGTCCGTGCCGGGGTCGTACACCGAGAAACTCGTCGGCCCGCCTGCCACCAGGCGCGGGGCCGGACCGTGTGAAGTCTGGGTGAGCATCGTCGTGCCCCACTGAACGATCTTCTCGTCCGAGTCCTCCGCCGAGCCGAGGACGGTCAGCCGGTAGCCGAAGTCGCCGTCGCAACGTTCGACGACCGCGACCCGGTTCGCGCCCGGCAGCGCCGAATACAGACGGCAGTTCGACCGGTCGGGGGCGACCTCGGGGTTGACGGGTGCATCGACGCGCCCGTACTCGATGCCGCGGACCAGGTTGCTGCCCCAGGTCTCGAGTCGAGTGGACCCGGCGGATACCACGTAGTCGCCGTCGACGGACAGCGAGACGGCGTCGTCGGCGTCGGAACTGCGCTGCGCCTCCCGCAGTCCGGTGCCGCCGTTCAACGCCGTCACCTCGCTGCAACCTCTGCTGTTGCGGTACACGCTGACGACGAGGTCCTCACCGCCCGGCCACGCAGCCAGCGCTCCGCACAACGGCAGGTCGCGGTGGTAGCGCCAACGCTGCTTCCCGGTAGCGGGATCGAGCGCGCGCACTGTTCCGCCGTCGGCGACGACCACCGACGCCGCAGTCAACTGAGGCACCGTGGTGGCCGCCGATGGTGCGGTCCACGCCTGCTCGAGAGTGTTCGGGGACGCTTCGGCAGGCTGCGGCGCCTCGGGCGCGGTCGCGGCGGTGTCCGAGGCGGACCCTCGTGCACTGCTGCCCGTCCATACCAGGACGCCGACGACGACGGTCGCGACGACCAGGACGGCGGTCACGATCAGGTCGAGGCGGGTGCGGCGTTCCGGGGCGATCGGAAGTCCCATATCGGCGACAGTACGGAACGGTCAGTCTGTCGTGGCCTCGCCGGCGGGCTTACCGCCGGAACGACGGCGACGGCGGCGCGGGCGACGCGGCTGGTCGGCGTCGGTGTCTGAGGACCGACCGCCCGCAGCGGAGGCCTCGCCTGCGGGCCGGTCGGTGGCGGACTCATCGCGGGTGGGTGCCGCGGCCTGGCCGGACTGGCCGCCGCGCGTGCGACGACGGTTGCGCGTTTTGCGCTGCGCCGGGCGATCCGCGCGTGCCTCGTGTCGCTCCTCGGACGTCTGGCGGGCGCCCGCCACGCGGCCGTCGGCATCGGCGGGGATGTTCATGTCTTCGCGGAGGTGCTCGGACGTCGAGTACGTCTCGACCGGCTCCGGCATGCCGAGGCCGAGCGCCTTGTCGATGAGCTCCCACCGGTGCAGCTCGTCCCAGTCGACGAGGGTCACCGCGATACCGGTGCGGCCCGCGCGACCGGTGCGGCCGATGCGGTGCACGTACGTCTTGTCGTCATCGGGGCACTGGTAGTTGATGACGTGGGTGACGTCGTCGATGTCGATACCGCGGGCAGCGACGTCGGTCGCGACGAGGACGTCGACGGTGCCGTCGCGGAACCGGCCGAGCGACTTCTCGCGGGCGGCCTGCCCGAGGTCGCCGTGCACGGCTCCGACCTTGAAGCCGCGCTCGGCGAGATCGTCGGCGACCTTCTGCGCAGTCCGCTTGGTACGGGTGAAGATCATCGTCGCGCCGCGCCCCTCGGACTGCAGGATCCGAGCGACGAGCTCGGCCTTGTCGAGGGCGTGCGCACGGTAGGCGTACTGGGCGGTCCGCTCGTGGATGGCCGATTCGTTGGCCTGCTCGGCGCGGATGTGCATCGGGCGATTGAGGAAGGTGCGCGCGAGCGTGACGATCGGTCCCGGCATGGTGGCCGAGAACAGCATCGTCTGACGGTCGGTCGGCAACGCGCCCATGATTCGTTCGATGTCGGGCAGGAAGCCGAGGTCGAGCATCTCGTCGGCCTCGTCGAGCACTAGGATCCC
>NZ_JBQEDL010000064.1:0-4353 GCF_052106715.1 Gordonia sp. (in: high G+C Gram-positive bacteria) | reverse complement strand
ATCCCGACTTTGCCGAGGACCAGGTGGCCCTGCTGCGCCAGATCCAGGAGGCGGCCAGGCGTGCCGACGACGACGTCGACGCCGCTCTGGAGTTCGGCGATCTGCTGCTCGTACGGGCGACCGCCGTAAATCGAGGTGATCGACAGCGGGCGTGACGTGCCGTCGACGGTTACCTGGACGCCCTTCGCGGCGACCTCGAGGTCTTCGGTCACCTGGACGCACAGCTCGCGCGTCGGGACGATGATCAGGGCGCGCGGCGTGGTGTCTAGCGCGCGCAGGCCGGTCGCGTCCGCATTGACCAGTCGGTGCAGCAGCGGGACACCGAAACCGAAGGTCTTGCCCATGCCGGTACGCGCCTGACCGATCAGGTCGCTGCCCGCGAGTGCGAGGGGGAGCGTGAGCTCCTGGATGGCGAACGTGCGGGTCTTGCCGTCGGCTTCGAGTGCGGCGACGATCTGCGGATCGACACCGAGTTCGGTGAATGTGGGAGCTTGGTGGCCCTCGTCGACGATCGTCGTCACGATCGAGTCGTCGGTGACGGTTGCGTCAGTGCTCATATGCGGATGTGCCTCTCGTGTGCTTCGTGCACGCACACGCGAGGCCATCGCGGGGTCTGCTCGTCGGCAGGCCCTCTCACGAGCCGTACTTCGGTGCGCGCTCAAGGTCGGACGTGGCCGCTGCCGCAGCTTCCGGCGGTTCATGCTCAGGCGCTGCGCTGCGGGATTGTCCCCACGTCTGGTCCAGAGTGTACCGCCTTGCCTACTCTGGCTCTCATGTCGAACACGTCGAACGCCAACGCCAAGCTCTACGGACTCCTTCTCGCAGGAGAGTTCGCGGCCTGCTACCGCCTGATCGACGAGTCGGCGATGGCGCCGACGACCACCGACCGCGTCGCCATCGCGCGACTGATCGCGGCCGAGATGGCGCACTTCGAAGAACTGTCCGACGCGGTGGCCGCAGCGGGCGCGGACCCGGACCTCGTCGTCGGCGCCCACGCCAGCGTCTTCGACGACTACCACCGTGCGACGCTGCCGAGTTCGTGGCTCGAAGCCCTGGTCAAGATCTATATCGGTGACGGACTGGCCGCCGACTTCTACGCCGAGTTGGCCGATCGGATGTCGGCCGACGTGCAGGGCGTCATGGCGTCGGTGATGGGCTCGACCGGATCGTCGCAGTTCGCGGTCGACAACGTGCGCGCCGCGATCGCCGCAGATCCGGCACTCCGGTCGCCGTTGACGCTGTGGGGTCGCCGACTTCTCGGTGAGGCGATCACGCACATGCAGTGGGTCCTCGCCGAGGAGGACGAGGTGATGGACATGTTGTTCACCGGCGATGCGGGGCTGGCGACGGCTGCGGCCTTCTTCGACGGGATCGCCGAGCGCCACGCCCAGCGCATGGCCGACCTCGGGTTGGGGTAAGCACCGTCGTTCGGGCGAGTAGAGTCGGTCGCCATGAGCGTTGAGGTGAAGATCGGCATCGACAACAACCCCCGAGAACTGGCAGTGACCACGCCCGCGACCGGCGATGAGGTGGATGCGAAGGTGTCCGCGGCACTCGACGGGACGGACGCGGTGCTGTCCCTGGTCGACGAGAAGGGATCGCGGATGATCGTGCCGTCCGCGAAGATCGCCTACGTGGAGGTCGGCACCAGCGAATCGCGTCGCGTCGGCTTCGGAGCCTGACCCCGAGCCCGGAGCGAACCCCGATACCAGAACCACAGAAGGCCGCCGGAACGACTCCGGCGGCCTTCAGTGGTTTTCCAGATCTTGCGGATTCCCGGTGTGGATCAGCCGTTCGCGAGATCCTGCATCGGGACGCCTGCCAGTCCGCCCCACAGGAGGGCGACGGTGGTTTCGACTGCCGACGACTTGTCGATCGGCCGGTTGGCCTCGACCCAGTAGCGAGCGTTCACCTGGCTGGCGCCGACGAGGCCCGCTGCCAGCATCCGCGAGCGGTGGGGGTCCAGACCCGAGTCCTGCATGACGAGGCCGTAGACGGCGTCGACGCACGCGTCCGAGGCTCCCTCCACCCTGCGGATCACTGCGGGATCCATTGCGTCGGAAGCGAAGATCAGTCGGTAGCCGGAGTTGTCGTCGTCGATGAAGTCGAAGAACGCCTGCACGGCGGCCTGCACACGCTGACGGTTGTTGGTGGTTGCCGCAAGCGCCAGGTTGACATCCGAGACGAGCTTCTCGGCGTGCGAATCGACCACCGCGATGTACAGGTCGAGCTTGGACGGGAAATGCTGGTACAGAACCGGTTTGCTGACTCCGGCGTGTACAGCGATCTCGTCCATGCCCGCGGAGTGATAGCCCCGCTCGACGAAGATCTCGCTGGCCGCGTCGAGGAGCTGGCGGCGACGGGCGCTGCGGGGCAGTCGTGTCTGGCCGCGGCCCGACGCAGCCGGGGTCGAGGCCGTGGGAGCGGCGGAGTTGGCGGTCGTCATCGCCCCAGAATACTCGTGAGTCACTACGTCTTGTGACTGAGTCGAATCGCCGGGCGGGGTGCTCACTTCGAGCCGTGTGGTTCTTGTGACAGAGTTAGACGGGTGACCGGAAATCCTGAGCCCGGGGTGCAGCGCCCCCGCCGTCCGCGGCCCGACCAGCCGCTGCGTGCTCGGTGGGACCCGATCGCCGACGATCACGAGGCCGACGATCCGGCGAAGCCGCGTAACGCATTCGTGCGCTTCGTCGAGGCATTCGGATGGCGTGCGTACGCCATCCCGGTTCTCGCGATCCTCACGATCGTCCTGCTGGTAGTGACTGTCCGTGGCGGCGGCGGCGACGAGGACAAGGCGAGCGCCACGCCGTCCGATGAGCGCAATGCGAGAGTCAGCGAGGAGACGCACGCGATCGGTGCGCCGACCGGCGACATCCAAGAGGAGGCGTTGCCCGCAGGCGACCTGCCCGAGGGCGGCCCGTTCACCCGCAACGGTGACAAGGACTACCGGGTGGTCCGAGGTACCGGAGCCAAGATCGGCACCGGAGGCCAGGAGTACACGTACACCGTCGAGGTGGAGAAGGGCATCGATCCGGTCCAGTACTCGGGCGATCAGTCGTTCGCGAAACTCGTCGACACGACTCTCGCGAACAAGCGCAGTTGGATCGGGGACGGCAAAGTGTCGTTCCGGCGCGTCGACTCCGGCGATCCCGACCTGCGGATCACGCTCGCTTCCACCGGGACCGCGCGCGAACTGTGCGGCTACCAGATCAAACTCGAGACGTCGTGTTTCTATCCGCCCGAGGCGCGCGTGACGTTGAACGAGGCGCGGTGGGTGCGCGGAGCCGCCGTCTTCGCAGGCGACGACATGACGTACCGTCAGTACCTGATCAACCACGAGGTCGGCCACGGCATCGGATATGAGAATCACCGTCCCTGCGAGGAGAACGGCGCCCTCGCGCCGATCATGATGCAGCAGACGTTCGGCACCGCGAACAGCGAGATCCTGGCGCTCGACCCCGATATGAAGGCCGATCGCTCGTTGGTGTGCAGGCCGAACGCCTGGCCGTTCCCGGGCTGACTCGCATGGGCGCCATGCCACCGGTCGTCGACCCCGGCGCGGAACTCACGCGCGAGGAGGTCGCTCGGTACAGCAGGCATCTGATCATCCCCGACATCGGGGTGACGGGGCAGCGGCGGTTGAAGAACGCTCGGATTCTCGTGATGGGCGCGGGCGGTCTCGGCTCGCCGACGCTGCTCTACCTCGCGGCCGCGGGTGTCGGCACCATCGGGATCGTCGACTTCGACACCGTCGACGAATCGAACCTGCAACGCCAGGTGATCCATGGTGTCGCCGACCTGGACCGGCCGAAGACGCACAGCGCTCAGGACTCGATCGCGGCAGTGAATCCGCTGGTGAACGTGGTTCTGCACGAGCAGCGGTTGGAGCCCGAGGGGGCCGTCGAACTGTTTGAGCAGTACGACGTGATCGTCGACGGCACCGACAATTTTGCGACCCGTTACCTGTGCAACGATGCCGCGGTCCTGGCAGGCAAACCGCTCGTCTGGGGGTCGATCTACCGGTTCGACGGCCAGGTGTCGGTGTTCTGGGAGGCCGCACCCGACGGCCGCGGGCTCAACCTGCGCGACCTCTACCCGCAGGCACCGCCGCCCGGGAGTGTGCCGTCGTGCGCCGAGGGCGGGGTGCTCGGCGTGCTGTGCGCGTCGATCGGTTCGGTGATGACGACCGAGGCGATCAAACTCGTCTGCGGTCTCGGGGAGTCTCTGCTGGGCCGAGTGCTGATGTACGACGCGCTGACGATGAACTATCGGACCGTGCGCATCGAGAAGGATCCGGCGGGTGCGGCGATCACCGCGCTGATCGACTACGACGAGTTCTGCGGAGTCGTCTCC
>NZ_JBQEDL010000063.1:0-10680 GCF_052106715.1 Gordonia sp. (in: high G+C Gram-positive bacteria) | reverse complement strand
CCCCCTCGCGGCGCGCTCGGGAGATACGCGAGAACGTGTCCGGCAGTCACACGTGCCACCGTAGTGCACCGGGTGCGACGTTCGGCGAACGCGACCCCACGTGAGGTCGGGCCCGAGCAGAGATCGTCAGGCGCACGAACGCCGGACGCCCTGCGCCAGGTCCTCGACCAGCGTGGCGACGGCGGACTGACCTTCGTCTGCAGCCGACACGATGGCCGAGCCGACGATCACGCCGTCCGCGTACGCGCCGATCTCCGCAGCCTGGTCGCCGTTGCGGACGCCGAGTCCCACACCGATCGGGATGTCGGAGTGCTCGCGGATCCGTACGCACAGTTCGGGCGCCATATTCGACACCGACGACCTGGCGCCGGTCACGCCCATCGTCGACGCCGCGTAGACGAAGCCACGGCACGCGTCGACGGTCATCGCGAGCCTTTCCGGAGTCGTCGACGGCGCGACGAGGTAGATGCGGTCCAGATCGTGTGCGTCAGACGCGCCATGCCACTGCTCGCCCTCGTCCGGAATCAGATCCGGAGTGATGACACCCACACCGCCCGCGGCAGCCAAGTCGCGGGAGAACGCGTCGACACCGTATTTGAGGATCAGATTCCAGTAGCTCATCACCACGGGTGCGGCCCCCGCTGCGGCCACGGATTCAGCGGCGGCGAACACATCACGGACTCGAGTGCCACCGGCCAATGCGTGGACGGCCGCTTTGGCGATCGTCGGACCGTCCATCACCGGGTCCGAGTAGGGAATGCCTATCTCGACGATGTCGCAGCCGGCGGAGACCATGGTGCCGAGAGTCTCCAACGACGTCGACAGGTCCGGATATCCGACCGGGAAGTATCCGATCAGCGCGCTGCGATTCTCTGCGCGGCATGCGGCGAAGGTCTCGCCGAGACGACTGCTCGTTGCGGTGTTCATTTCTCGCCCCCTGCGATAGATGCGGCGTACTCGGTCTCCGACGGCGGCCTGCCGTACAACCCGAACCACGTCGCAGCGGTGTCCACGTCCTTGTCGCCACGACCGGACAGGTTGACGACGATGATCGCGCCCTCCCCCAATTCCTGGCCCAGCTTGAGGGCGCCTGCGACGGCGTGCGCCGACTCGATCGCCGGGATGATCCCTTCGCGGCGGGACAGGAGCTTCAGCGCGTCCATCGCCTCAGTGTCGGTGATCGGGCGGTACTCGGCCCGCCCGATGTCCTTCAAATGCGCATGCTCGGGGCCTACGCCCGGGTAGTCGAGACCCGCCGAGATCGAATGCGACTCGATGGTCTGCCCGTCTTCGTCCTGCAGCAGGTACGAGTAGGCGCCTTGGAACGCTCCAGGGGTGCCGCCGGTGAACGTCGCCGCGTGCCGTCCCGTCTCGACGCCGTCGCCTGCAGCCTCGAAGCCGACGAGGCGGACGTCGGCATCATCGATGAACGGGTGGAATATGCCGATCGCATTGGATCCGCCGCCAACGCAGGCGACGACCGCGTCCGGGAGGGCCCCGGCCTTCTCCTGGACCTGACGTCGGGCTTCCATACCGATGATCCGCTGGAAGTCGCGGACGAGCATGGGGAACGGATGCGGTCCGGCCGCTGTGCCGAAGCAGTAGTACGTCGTGTCTGCGTTGGTCACCCAGTCGCGCAGTGCTTCGTTGATGGCGTCCTTGAGTGTCGCCGACCCGGATTCGACGGCGACGACGGTCGCACCGAGCAATTGCATGCGGGCGACGTTGAGCGCCTGTCGTTCGGTGTCGACCCGACCCATGTAGATCAGGCAGTCGAGGCCGAGGAGCGCGCATGCGGTGGCAGTCGCGACGCCGTGTTGACCTGCTCCGGTCTCGGCGATGACCCGCTTCTTGCCCATCTTCTGCGCGAGCAGCGCCTGACCGAGCACATTGTTGATCTTGTGCGATCCGGTGTGGTTGAGATCCTCGCGCTTGAGGAACAGTCGTGCGCCGCCCGCGATCTCACTCATCCGCTCGGCTTCGTACAGCGGCGACGGGCGTCCGGCGTAGTCGCGCTGGAGCCGGTCGAGTTCGTCGAGAAACTCCCGATCGCTGCGCAGCTTCTCGTACGTTGCGGTGACTTCGTCGATCACCGCCATCAGTGCTTCCGGGACGTGCCTGCCACCGTAGACACCCCAGTGCCCGCTCTCGTCGGGTCCGATAGGCGCGATGTCCGCGACGCCGTCACTGGCCTTGGGGAATTCGGTCTGATCGGTCACGTGCTCAATCATCCTTGTCTAAATCGCGAAACGGCAAACGGATTTCGACTCACCGCCGGGTCGAGACGGCACCGCTGGTCGAACGCGACCGACCCGCAGCCCGCAATTCAGCGGGAAGGCTTCGGGCACGACGGGTGTGCCCCCGCTGTCACCAGGTCGGAGACCGCGACTCGCGGATCTCCGGAGGTCACAAGCCCCTCGCCGACCAGCACAGCGTCGGCTCCAGCGCCTGCGTAGGCGAGCAGGTCGGCGGTTCCGCGGATACCGGACTCGGCGACTCGGACGATGTCGGACGGCAGTCCCGGGACGATCCGCGAGAACACGTCACGATCGACTTGCAGAGTCTTGAGGTCGCGAGCGTTGACGCCGACGACAGTGGCACCTGCTTCGAGCGCACGATCTGCTTCGGCCTCGGTGTGGACCTCGACGAGCGCGGTCATCCCGAGGGATTCGACACGGTCGAGCAGCGAAGCCAGGGCCTGCTGCTCCAGTGCCGCGACGATCAGCAGGACGACGTCCGCGCCGTGAGCGCGAGCTTCGTGGATCTGGTACGGGCCGACGACGAAGTCTTTGCGGAGCACCGGGATATCGACAGCGGCCCGGACCGCGTCGAGATCGGCGAGCGATCCGTTGAACCGGCGTTCCTCGGTGAGCACACTGATCACGCGCGCTCCCCCGTCTTCGTACGCTTTCGCCAACTCGGCCGGATCGGCGATATTCGAGAGCTGTCCCTTGGACGGACTCGACCGCTTGACTTCGGCGATGACGGCGATGTCCGGCTGTCGCAACGCGGCTGTCGCGTCGCGAGGCTCGGGGGCCTTCGCGGCGAGAGCCTTGACGGCGGCGAGATCGAGAACGGCTTCGCGCGCCGCGACGTCCGCCTTGACCCCGTCGATGATGGAATCGAGCACTGACTGTTCGCTCACTGTGACGCCCCTTTCTCGCACTGTGTCTCAAGAGTAGGCAAGTAGTCCAGACGCCCGCTGCTCGGGGTGTCGTCGGCTCGAACGACGTGCGGTCGGCACTGTCCGAGGATGGCGCTAATGTGCGATGCATGCCGTGGACACAAGAGAAGGTGCTCGCCGCCGCACCGGACTCGTCGTCGGTGGCCGCAGGACGGAAACTCGCCACTCCAGGCGGCGACGCCGACGGGATCGGTGTCGACCGGGCATCGATGTCCGATGCGGACGCCGGACGCCGGACGCGACAGAGTCCTCGGTGACCTGTACGACGCCCCGCGACGCGGCGGGCTCGGCGGGTCGCACCCGCGCGTGTCGCGGTGGCTCGGCGACATCCGCACCTACTTCCCGTCGTCGGTGGTGCAGGTTATGCAATCAGACGCGATGGACCGTCTCGGGCTCCGGCGTCTGCTGCCTGTTCCCTGACCTGATGGCAGCGGCCATCGAAGGTCGCGACGTCGGCGAGTGGGCGTCGAACAATGACGTCGTGACGCACTGAATCGGCATTCCGTTCGCTGCGACGAGCAGGCCTGCACCGCTCGCGATGTCGTCGACCGCTGTGTTTGTCCCGGGTGAGCTTTGCGCACTCTTACTGCACGACCTCGAAGAAAGGAGTTGAGACCAGCCGATCATAATGCGGCGCAGCAGAACTCGGTGAACGGCGTCTCAAAGGCGCAAGCTCTTGAGGGTATGACGATCGCCATCCTAGCCACGGACGGTGTTGAACAGGCGGAGTTGACGCAGCCACGGGACGCGATGGAGAACGCGGTGCGACGACCGAGGAGCCATGCACGCCGACCGGCCGGTCGGCGTCATCTGTCACGCACCATGGATGCCGTCGAGGCGAACGCCGTGAACGGCCGTACGATCACCGGATATCCGAGCGTCCGAACCGACGCGCGAACGCGGGCGGCACCGTCGTCGACGGAGAAGTGATCGTGGACCGGTCTCTGGTATCGAGCCGCGACCCCGGCGACCTTCCGGCATTCTGCGCGAAGGTCGTCGAAGTCTTCGCAGCCGGGTATTCGCAGCCGGGTAGACGTTCGGTCCAAAGGATGTGTCGAGAGGCCGCGAGGTCTGCCGTTTCGACTGCTCGAACCGACTGGCCAGGGCACGAAGCCGCGTCGCACGTGGCTTCGTACCCTCGGCGGTTACGCTTCTCGGATCCCACCGTCGTGGTCCGGATCAGTCGTGGTCCGGATCAGTTGGTGGCGGCCTCCGCTGCCAGGCTGGCGAGCGTGTCTGCCAATTGCTCTTCGGTGACGAGGGGAAACTTGATCTTCTCGAGTAGATCCTTGTCCGTGACCTTCGACCAGTCGTAGGTGTGGCGGACCAAAGTGCTGTCCGGTCCCTGCGATTCGAGTTCCCAGACCCACTCCCAGCCGGGCGGCTCGGTGCCAGCGGGCGCGGTCTGCCACGCGAGCAATTTGTCCTTCGCGTATCCGGTTACGTGGTTGTCCGTCTTGTACTCCCCACCCATGTGGGGTCCTTCCATGTTCATGGTGAACACTTCGCCGACCTTCTGGATCCGGTCGGCGTGGTCGACTCCGCGGACGAATCCGGATCCGTCGAGCCGCTCATGGCGTTCCGGGTTGCTGAGCACGTCGAAGACTTGATCTACCGGTGCTTCGATGACTCGCTCGACTGTGACACTCGTTTGATCGCTCATACAACCACCGTGCCGAAAGCCACCGACGTTGGCAACCGCGAGCGTCGTCGGCGTCGTCGTTCAAGCCGCTGCCGCGGTGAGTTCTGCGCGGAGCACGCTGATCGACTGGCGTAGCAATCGCGAGACGTGCATCTGCGAAAGCCCCATCTGCTTTGCAATCGCACTCTGCGACAAGTCCGCGAAGAACCGAAGTCCGAGGATCCGCCGTTCGCGAGCACGCAACCGAGCAAGCGCAGGCCGAAGCGATTGGGCATCATCGACCAGATCGAAGCGCAGGTCCTCGTGGCCGATCTTCTCGAGCATCGGGCGATCGTCGTCGCCCGAGCGCCGGTCGAGAGAGACCGTTGCCGCGCGAGCCAGACGGGCCCGGTCGATCTCGACGGCGCTCACCCCTAAGTCGACTGCGAGTTCCCGCCGAGTCGGCGACCTGCGCAGACTGTGCGTCAGACGCAGGTCGGCTTCGTTCAGCCGTAGCGACAACTCCTTCATCCTGCGGGACGTGCGTAGTAGCGCCGTCCGGTCTCGGAAATGCCTGCGCACTTCCCCGGTCACAGTTGGCACCGCGAACGACAGGAAGTCGGTGTCGCGGGACGGTTCGAACCGATCCACCGCCTTGATCAGGCCGACTCGTGCCACTTGGAGGAGATCGTCACGAGACTCGCCGCGGCCCGAGAAACGCTGTGCGATGTGCTGTGCGAGTGGAAGGCACCTGATCACGGCGTCGTCCCGCAATCGGTCCCTGTGTCGATCGTCGACAGGCAGCGATTCGCGCCGTGCCAACAGGGTTCTCACTTGGTCGTACTCGTTGTCCGTCATTCCGAGAGCTCCTACCTCGACCGCCTGGGACCACACTCATCGTGTGCGGCCCGCCAAGCGGTGATGTGATGCCGGGTGCGCTTCATGCGTCTTCATCCGGCGGCGGAACCCGGCTGTTGGTTGAACCGAGTGAGTCCAACGCTACCCTCCGAGGTGCACGGCGGCTAGGGCGTTGGTGAGTGCCCAGACAGTCTCGACGGAGCCCCGCTGGTCGAGTACGGGGAGGTCAGCCGCGGTCGTCAGTCGGATCCACTCCGTTGTCGAGCGAGTCCCACAGGAGGCGTTCGTTGCCGTCCGAGTCGATCTCTTCGCCACGAGCGGCGCGCTCGCGTTCGGCGAAGACCTTCCTCTCGAGTTCTTCGCGACGTGCCGCGGGCGAGGTGTATTTGGACGACATCCCACCCGCCGACGCACCGCGCATCATCAGCACTGCCGCAATCGCCGCGCACGCCGCGCCCGCGATCAGCACGTAGGCGGGCGTGTTGAACGTGAGGATCACCGTCACGTCGTACTTCGGGTCGATGTCGATGGCGTTCGCCGCGAACAGGTTGTTCTCACCGTTGGTGATCAACGAGACGCCCGGAACCACCGACAGGATCGCGGCGATAGCCAGGATCAGAGCGACCAGACGCAGCATCCAGCCACGTACCGCGAACTGCGCGACGATTCCGGCCACGAAGAGCAGTGCCACCGCGACGAGCCATGGGCTCCAGTCCGAACCGTGCACGTCGAAGCTGCGCGGCATGCCCAGGCCGTCCTCCGCGACGACTTCGGCCCACCGCATGCGCGAGGACGACCACAGTGCGATCGCGGCGACGATCAACAGGACGCCCGCGATCACCTGCCGCCGACGTCCGATCGACTTCTGTGCGGAAGCGAGCTCCGCATCGGTCGCCGACTTTCCCGATCCGTCGGCCCTCTCGTCCCCGTCGGCCTGCGTGTTCTCGCCTGTCATGCCCGGTCCTCTCCGCCGACGCGGGTCACGGTGCCCGCCGCCGCGACCGCGTTCAGTACCGCTGTCGCCTTGTTACGTGCCTCGTTGAACTCGTATTCGGCGTCACTGTCTGCGACGACACCGCCGCCTGCCTGGACGTACGCTGTGCCCCCGGAAAGGAGTGCGGTGCGGATGGCGATCGCGGTGTCCGCGTCTCCCGCGAAGTCGAGGTAGCCGACGATGCCACCGTACAGCCCGCGTCGGGTGATCTCGTGTTCCTCGATGATCTGCATGGCCCGGACTTTCGGGGCGCCGGTCAGCGTCCCCGCCGGAAAGCAGGCGGTCACCGCGTCGAGGGCCTGTTTGTCGTCCCGGAGGCGCCCCGACACGGTCGACACCAGATGCATCACGTGGCTGTACCGCTCGACGCGCCGGTAGTCGGTGACGCGGACGGTGCCGGGCTCGCAGACTCGGCCGAGGTCGTTGCGACCGAGGTCGACGAGCATCAGATGCTCGGAGTTCTCCTTCTCGTCCTCGAGCAACCCCTTGGCCAGGAGTTGGTCTTCCTCCTCGGTGGCCCCGCGCCACCGGGTACCGGCGATCGGGTGCGTCGTCGCCAACCCGTCGGCGACGGTGACGAGAGCCTCCGGCGACGAGCCGACGATCGCGAACGGGTCGCGCTGCACGCCGGGGACTCGCACGAGATACATGTACGGGCTCGGGTTGGATGCGCGAAGCACGCGGTACACGTCGATCGGGTCGGCGTCGGTGTCGAGGGAGAACCGCTGCGACGGCACCACCTGGAAGGCCTCGCCCGCTTCGATCGCCTCGACGACGTCGTCGACGATCTGCGAGTATTCGTCGAGCGTGCGCTGCGAAGTGTATTCGGGTGTCGGGCGATCGAACGTCGATACCGTCGACGGCGCTGACGCCGCCAGTGCCGCGGTCATCACGTCGAGCCGTGCCACCGCGTCCGCGTACGCCTGCTCGGCTCGATCGTCCGAGCCGTCCCAGTTGATGGCGTTGGCGATCAGCGTGATCGTGCCCTCGTGGTGGTCGAAGGCCGCCAATTCGGAGGTCAGCAGCCAGAACATGTCGGGCAGACCGAGGTCATCGTCGGTGATCGACGGCAGCCGTTCGAGGCGACGCACGAAGTCGTAGGCCATGAATCCGACGAAACCACCGGTCAGGGGCGGCATACCGGCGATCGCCTCGGTCTGCAGCAGCCGGAGGGACTCGGCGAGAGCCGCCAGTGGATCGCCCCCGGCTGGCGCACCGGCGGGCACGGTCCCCCACCAATGCGCGTGGTCGTCGACGACGGTCAGTCCGGACGAGCCGGCGCCGATGAATGACCACCGCGACCACGACTGACCGTTGGGCGCCGACTCGAGCAAGAAGGTGCCATCGCGGTCGCCCGCCAGTTTCCGGTATGCCGACAGCGGTGTCTCCGAGTCGGCGAGGACCTTCCGGGTCACCGGGACCACGCGATGGACGGCCGCCAGGTCGAGGAACTCCGCCAGTGATGTGGTGTGCGCGGTCATCCGAGGGGTTCCCCGCCGACGCCCCACTGACTGCGCGGGACCTCGGTGATCGTCACCCACACCGAGTCGGGGTCCTTACCGGTCGCCTTCGCATACGCCTCGGTCACCGACGCGATCGTCTCGCGTTTGACAGTGTCCGACAGGCCCTGGGTCTGCGAGATCTGGATGAGCGGCATGTCAGCGCCTTTCGTCGTCGGAGGTGGGGACCGAATCGGTGAACTCGAGTGACTCGGTGTCGAAGCAACTGTGGTTGCCGGTGTGGCACGCGGGCCCGACCTGGTCGACGACGAGCAGCACCGCGTCGCCGTCGCAGTCGAGGTGCACGTCGTGCACGTATTGGGTGTGCCCGCTGGTCTCGCCCTTGACCCAGTACTGCTGCCGAGACCGGGAGAAATACGTGCCCTGTCGAGTGGCGAGAGTCCGTTCGAGGGCTTCGTCGTCCATCCACGCCATCATCAAGACGACGCCGGTGTCACGTTCTTGCGCGATGGCCGCGAACAGTCCGTCCGGGCCGCGTTTGAGTCGCGTCGCGAGTTCCGCGGGCAGTGCCATGGGGTTTCCTTGCTCAAGAGAGGTCTGGGATCAACGGGTGGTCGGATCTCGTTCAGCGCACGATGATGTCGTCGGCACGCATCGCGTCCTTGACTTGGCCGATCGTGAGCTCACCGAAATGGAACACCGATGCGGCCAGGACCGCGTCGGCGCCCGCGTGGACGGCGGGTGCGAAGTCGTCGGCTCTCCCCGCTCCCCCGGAAGCGATGACCGGGATGTCCACGGCGGCGCGTACCGCCCGGATCATGGCGAGGTCGAAGCCGTCCTTGGTGCCGTCGGCGTCCATCGAGTTCAACAGGATCTCACCGACACCGAGCTCGGTGCCGCGGCGCGCCCATTGCACTGCGTCGATGCCGGTGCCGCGGCGACCGCCGTGCGTGGTGACCTCCCACCCCGACGGAGTGGACTGCTCGCGTGCGGTACGCGCGTCGACCGACAGGACGATGCACTGCGAGCCGAACCGGCGGCTCATCTCGTCAAGGACCTCGGGCCGCGCGATCGCCGCGGTGTTAACGCTGACCTTGTCGGCGCCCGCGCGCAGCATCGTATCGACGTCCTCGACGGTGCGGATCCCGCCACCGACGGTCAACGGGATGAAGATCTGGTCGGCGGTACGACGGACCACCTCGATCATCGTCGACCGACCCGAACTCGACGCAGTCACATCGAGGAACGTCAGTTCGTCGGCGCCTTCGGCGTCGTAGCGCGCAGCGAGTTCCACCGGATCGCCCGCGTCCCGAAGATTCTCGAAGTTGACTCCCTTGACCACTCGACCGTCGTCGACGTCGAGGCACGGGATGACACGCACCGCCACACTCACTGGTCCACCTTGCTTTCGATCGTCTCGTCTCCGGTCACGCCGCTGTCGGCGATGACTTGGAGGAGTTCTGCATGAAGCTGCGGGCCGCCGGTCACCAACGACTCCGAACCGACCCGCCACGGCCGACCGTGCACATCGGTCGCCACGCCGCCCGCTGCGCGGACGAGCGCCGCGCCTGCCGCGTTGTCCCACGCGTGGTAGCTGAACGACACCGCACCGCCGAAGATTCCCGCGGCGACGTAGGCCATGTCGGTGCCGGTTGAACCGGTCATCCGCAACCGCCGTGCCCGATGACTCAGCGCACCGTACAGCGCCGCCCGGCCGGTCCCCGGATATCGTCCGCCCGACCGCACGTTGAACGCACCGCATCCGACGACAGCCGAAGACAACGGCGCGGGCGCGAGCGACGGCGCAGGGTGGCCGTCGAGGGTGAACGACTGCCCCACGATTCCCGCATAGCGCTGGTTCAACAGCGGCAGACGGGTGATGCCGAGGACCGGTTGGCCGTCGACGGCGAGCGCCAACAGCATTGCGGCGAGCGGCATTCCGACGGAGTAGTTGTACGTGCCGTCGACCGGGTCGAGGATCCACACCGGCCCGGAGTCCGCGGGCGGGCCGCCGTATTCTTCACCGTGCACCGCGATCCCTGTCTGGTCGCCCAGCGCGGAAGCGATCCGCCGCTCCAACGACAGGTCGACGTCCGTGGCGAAGTCGTCGCCCTTCTTGCGCACCGACCCCGGCGAACCGAGCCCGGCGACGAACTCCGGCGTCATCGAGTCGAGGATGCCGTCGGCGACGGCGAGCAGGCGCGGGAGGTCCAGTTGGGCGCAAGCACGGTCGGCGGACTCGGACACGGGAGTCATTTCGTCGCGGACACCGCGGCCAGCGCCTCGGGCAACGTGAACCGTCCCGCGTACAGCGCCTTCCCAATGATCGCGCCCTCGACGCCGAGACCGGTGAGTTCGGAGATCGCGACGAGATCGTCGACCGTCGACACGCCGCCCGATGCGACGACCGGCGAATCGGTCGCGCGTGCGACCTGCGCGAGCAACTCTAGGTTCGGGCCGGTCAACGTACCGTCCTTACTGACATCGGTTACAACGTAACGGGAGCATCCGTCGCCGTTGAGCCGATCGAGGGTCGCCCACAGGTCACCGCCGTCGGTCACCC
>NZ_JBQEDL010000062.1:0-11656 GCF_052106715.1 Gordonia sp. (in: high G+C Gram-positive bacteria) | reverse complement strand
ATGTCAGACACCAGAATCCAAGACTCTTCGACCCCACGGAACCCGGGACACACCAGAGTCTCCGGACACGCCGGGGCGATTCAGGTCGATCGCATTACATGTGAGATGTCTGCATGGCAGTAAGGGACAGAGTCGGTGACTACCGGCGTCGGATGCGCGCGCGGATTGTGTCCGTTGCAGGTCTAGGTTCCTGACGTGCGTACGGCGGAATTTGCCGCGCAAGCCCAGTCCCTGCGGTGGGTCCTGACGTTCAGGCTCCCTTCTTGAAGCTGGTGTTATAGGGGAGCAGCTCGGCGCAGTCAACGGTACGAATCGCCTGCCCCCCTTTGGGGTGTCATGCCCGGGATCTGTCCAGCGGGTACTGGGTGCCGGCGCCGACCCTGGCCCACAACGATGGCTTGATCAGAAGCACGCCCGCCGCGGTGGATTGCGGTCCTGGCGGCGTGGCTCATTACAGGCCCGCCTCGTCGTGACTTCTCCCCCAGGCTGACGCCAGCAACGACGTCCAACCCAATCACTGACGAGAACATCGTATGTCCAGTCTGCACGCCACCGTGGCCGACTTCTACCGCTATGTCGTCGGGGTCGACACCCACGCCGCGACCCACAGCTACGCCATCGTCGCCGCGCGATGGCGGGGCTTTGGTCGACCAAGCCTCATTCCCAACCACGCCCGCCGGTCTACAGCGTGCCCGCGACTGGATCGGTCACCTCACCGACGGTGACCTCGATGCAGTCCTGATCTCGGCCGAGGGAACCGGCTCCTACGGCGCTGTGCTCGGCGACGTACTCGCCGACGCCGGCTACCGCGTCGTTTAGGCACCCACCCCTCGACGCGGATCGTGGCCGCGGCAAGGCCGACGCCCTCGACGCCGTTTTGGCTGCCCGCTCAACTCTGGTGATGGTGCCCCAACACATCTGCAAGTCGCCGCCCCAGAGTCGTCTTACCCGATCCTGAACAGCCGACCACCGAAACCCGCTTTACCGTTCCTCCCGCTGTGCACCCTTCCTTCGGCGAACACTACTGCACGAGGAGAAACGATCGGCGCAAGGCCAGTGGCAGATCGAGCGTGGCAAAGTACGTCTTCTTCGTCTTTCGGGAGCTCCGCAGATGTGCTGTTGATCTCGCTAGATCGCCTCGGCGTGCCTGGAAACTCCGGGGATGTCAGCTCGCTCGAATGGATCGCCCGCAACAGCGCCGTCGAACTCTGCGTCGTAGTTTTTGCGCAGCGGGCGATTGTGTCAGTAGGGCGATGTCCACACTGCCCCTCCGGGAAGGGTCAACCGAGCGCGGCTAGGAGTGTGGACAGTTTGCCCTCAGTCTCGGTGAGTTCGGCGGTCGGATCAGAGCCGGCGACGATGCCCGCACCCGCATAGGCTCGCACACGCTCGGCGGTCACCTCGCCGCATCGAATCGACACTGCCCACTCGCCGTCACCGGCGCGATCCTGCCAGCCGACGGCACCGGCGAAAAAGCCCCGATCAAACGACTCGGTCTCATTGATCGCCGCGCCGGCAGCGGCCCGCGGAGTTCCGCACACGGCCGGCGTCGGATGCAGTTCGGCCGCGAGACGCGACACCGAAGCGTGCGGGTCGTCGAGTTCCGCGGTGATCTCGGTGCCCAGGTGGAGCATTGAATCGGTTGCCACGACATCCGGGTCCGCGGCGCTGAGTCTGCGGCAGTGAGGAGAGAGCAGATCGCAGATCGCCTCTACGACGTAGCGGTGCTCGCGCAGATCCTTATCCGACCGGCGCAACCGGTCGGCGGCTTGTTCGTCGGTCACGGGATCTCCGGTACGGCGTGCCGAACCCGCGAGAGGGTGCGAACGGACATTCGCGCCAGTCTTTGCGAGTAGTAGTTCAGGGCTCGCACCGACGAGATGACGTCCGGGGCCGACCGGAAGGGCGAAGACGTGAGCAGACGGGTTGCGGACGGCCAGCCGCGCCGCGATATCCAAGGGATCGCTCGGCGACTCCAACAGCATGTCGCTGTACCTCGCCAAAACAACCTTGTCGACTGTGCCGTCAGCGATACGCGACAAGATCGACGACACACCGGCGAGGTAGTCGGACGGTTCCGAAGGTCTGCTTGACGCCCGCTTCAACTGCGTCACCGGTCGGTCGGCGATATGGGTGATGTCTGCGGGGGTGATGACTGTGGACGCTGCGGTCCGGTCGAACGGCAGCGCACCGAATGCGACACCAGCCGTGGAACGCCGCGCGGCGCGATCGATCGCGGCCCCAAGATCCGTGGACCGCTGTGCGGAAGGACCGACGGTTATGCTCGTGTCCGCCGACACCTCGGCGGTGCTCGACCGCCAGTGCATCGGGTGGATTTCAGTCGCGGCCGGCTCCTGCGCCGGCGCTTCCGGAGCCGTCGTGCCGGGTTCTGTCGTCCACAGTGGGGGAGTCATCGAAATCCTCGAATCGGTGTGTTGGATAACTGGTTTCAGTGGCAATTTGAGTCAACTGCGCAGGCTGGCCCCGCCATCGACGTACAGTTCCTGCATCGTGATGTGCCGAGCCTCAGGGGCAAGCAGGAACGCGACCGACTCGGCGATGTCGACCGGCTCGGCGATCCGCCTGAGCGGGATACCGACACGGTAGGCGTCCAGATCGCCTCCGAGCGTCGACTGCTCGCCGCTCGGATCCGCCCACAGGCTTTCGAGCATCGGCGTGCGGGTGGAGCCGGGATGGACGACGTTTGCCCGGACGCCTGCCACCGCGTTCTCGAGCCCGAACGAACGCGTCAGCATCGCCGCCGCGGCCTTCGTCGCGCCATAGGCACCGATCCCGGTCCGTGGCACACCGGCCGAGTTCGACGCGACTGTCACGACACCGCCCCGACGATCCACAAGCTGCGGGCCGAACGCCTGCAGGCAGTGCAGGACACCGACGAGATTCACATCGACCATCTCGCGGAACGCGACCGGGTCAAGGGAGTCGATCGTGCCGGGGCGCAGGACACCCGCGATGTTGACGAGCGCTTCGGCGCCTCCCACGTCAGCCACACGAGACGCCGCCTCCGCGACATCCGACGGATCGCTGACGTCACAGTGCCACACGGGAGGATCCCCGGCGGCGCAGGCTCGTGCAGCGGAATCCTTCGCAGCGTCAGAACCGTTCCGATCGAGGCCGACGGCAGTCCATCCACGTTCGTGCAGGGCACGCAGGCAAGCGGCTCCGATTCCGCTCGCTGCGCCGGTCACCACGACAATCTTAGTCATATAAGTGAGGCTAGCCTAATGTCTAATGTGCTCTCGCTGGAGGTCACGCGGAAGCGCGGGTCGACGCCGATTCCAGGGCGGCGACGATGGCCCCGGTGTCCATGACCAGTCCTGCGCGTTTCGCGATGTAGGTCGCGGCCATCTCGTGCTCGTCCCCGCTGAAATCGGCCATCGCGTCGACGGCGAAGAACGGTGCGACGTCGCTCATGAAAGCATCGGTGGCGCTGATCATGCACCCCATGTGTGCGTACACGCCGATAACGATGAGCTGATCGCGTCCGTGATGGGCGAGGAGTTGGCGGAGGTCGGTGCGCGCGAAACCGGAGTACCGCCATTTCGTGACCTGGATGTCGCCGTCGCGCGGCGCGAGTTCGGGGACGATTTCCTCGTCATGGCCCGAGACGAGGCCTGAGCCCCAGAAATCACGCAGTAGGCCGCGTCGAGCGGGGTGCTGGTCGCCCGGCTGTGCGGTGTACACCACCGGAACGCCTGCGTTCTCGGCGGCCTCGCGGATGCGGACCATGTTGGGCAGTGCCGTGCGAATCGGCTCTTCCTCGCGCTGATACGCATCGATGAAATACCGCTGCATATCGTGGATGAGGAGTGCGGTGCGGCCCGCGTTCAGCGTCCAGTCGACGCGGGCGGGAAACGGGCCTTCGGGGATTCGGTACGGGGCGATGGATGGGATAGCCATTCCATTAGGCTAGCCTTACCTGGTGACATTCACTAGTTGGCCCTCTGAACTCGAAGAACTGTACCGCAACAACGGATTATGGCGGGGGGAGACGTTCGACGACGTCCTCGTCGCTCGAGCATCCGACCCCGCGGTCGCCGACCGGGTCGCCGTCGTGGACGTCGATCGCTCCATCAGCTATCGCGAACTCGACGAGCGTGTCGGCAGACTCGCGGCCGCATTCGCCGACCTCGGTATTCAGCCCGGCGACCGAGTCATCGTGCAGCTGCCGAACGTGGTCGCCTACGTCGAGACCGTGTTCGCGCTCTTCCGCGCCCGGGCACTGCCCGTGTTCTGTCTGCCCGCCCATCGCGAGGCCGAACTCGTCGGCATAGCACAGGCGTCCGAAGCGGTCGCGTTCGTCCATCCCGGAGTCCTCCAGGGATTCGACCACGCGGAACTCGCTCGCACCGTCGCCGCTCACGCGCCGACGCTGCGTCATGTCATCGATCTCGACGAGCTCGCGGCATTGGACGCACAGCCGCGTGACCACGGCCGCTCCCATCCGTCGGCAGTGGCGTTCCTCCAGCTCTCCGGGGGCAGTACCGGCATGCCCAAATTGATTCCGCGCACCCACGACGACTACCTGTACAGCGTGTGGCGCAGCAACGAGGTGTGCGGTGTCACCGCGGACACTGTGTACCTCGTCGTGCTGCCTGCGGCGCACAACTTCCCGATGTCGTCGCCGGGAATCCTCGGTGCGCTGTACACGGGTGGATCCGTTGTCCTCGCGGCGTCCCCGACCCCGTCGGTGGCGTGGCCACTCGTCGAGCGTGAACATGTGACGATGGTCGGCCTCGTTCCTCCCCTCGCCCGGCTGTGGACCGAGACCGCTGAGAACGGCACGGCCCACGACCTCGGCAGTCTGACGACGGTCCAGGTCGGCGGCGCGCGCTGCCCCGACGAGCTGGCGCGACGGATCGGTCCCGCTCTCGGCGCCACGCTCCAGCAGGTGTTCGGTATGGCCGAGGGGCTGGTCTGCTACACCGATATCGGCGCACCCGAGGAAATCGTGACCACGACGCAGGGGCGACCTATGTCGCCTTTCGACGAGATCCGTCTCGTCGACGAGAACGGAGTCCCAGTCGCCTCCGGCCCCGGTTTCCTCGAGGTTCAGGGGCCGTACACGATCCGCGGCTACTGGAATGGCGAGGGCGCAGCGTCTTTCGCCCCCGACGGCTGGTACCGCACCGGTGACGTCGTCGAACTCGCCGAGGGCGGAGAGCTCATCGTGCGCGGCCGCGGCGGCGACCGGATCAATCGCGGTGGCGAGAAGGTCTCCGCGGAACAGCTCGAAGAGCATCTGCTCGAGCATCCGGCAGTGCGCGACGTGATCGTCGTCGCCATCGACGACGAGTACCTCGGCGAGCGCACCTGCGCCTATGTGATCGCCGCCGACGGACAGGATGCTCCGACGCTACCCGCCCTGCGCGCGTTCGCACGCGGTCGCGGTCTGGCCGAGTGGAAGCTGCCGGACTCCGTCGTCGTGGTTGAGGACTTCCCCGAGACCGGCGTCGGCAAGGTCAGCCGTCGACGGCTCCGAGAGGTCCTGGCGGGCGGCCATCCGTCGAACAAGACCGCGGTCCGGGCTCATTGACCCGCATGGGAAATGACGCCCAGACCATAACGACCGATAGACAACAGACACAGAAGGGCGATACACGAATGGACCAGAAGGAGCCGACGCTGACCCGCGAGCGGATCATCGACGACCTGGCGGGCATGCTCGGGCTTCCGGCAGCCGATCTCCACGATGACACCGACATCCTTGACATGGGGCTCGACTCGGTCCGGCTCATGGCACTGGTGGAGCGGTGGCGTGCCGCGGGATCGACAGAAGTGGACCTGGTGACGCTCGCTGACGAACCTCGCGTCGGCGCGTGGGTTCGCGAACTCACCGGGCAGCACTGACATGCGCGTCGTCACGCTCGGATATCAGAGCTGGGGTTACCGGACACTGTCTGCCGTTCTACAGACCGAACACGAGGTCGTGCTCGCGGTGACCCATCCCAAGAGCAACCACCCGTACGAGCAGATGTGGGCAGACTCGGTCGAGGACCTCGCAACGGAGAACGGTGTGCCCGTCCACGTCGCGACGCGAGCCGACCAGGCACTTATCGACGCGGTGCGTGCCGCCGAGCCGGAGGTCATCGTCGCCAACAACTGGCGCACATGGCTTCCGCGCGAGATCTACGACGCGCCGACCCACGGTACGCTGAACATCCACGACTCGCTCCTGCCGCGGTACGCGGGCTTTTCACCCGTGTTGTGGGCGCTACTGAACCGGGAGTCGCACGTGGGCGTCACCGTCCATCGCATGGACGAGGGCCTGGACACCGGGCCGGTCGTAGCGCAGCAGGCTGTGCCGGTCGGTCCTACGAGCACCACCACGGAACTTGTACTCGCGACGATGGATCTGATCGAGCCCCTAGTGGTGCGCTCGCTCGCAGACCTGGCCGCAGGCACGTTGACCGAGATCTCACAGGATCCTGGCGCGATGACCTACTTCCACAAGCGGTCTGACCTCGAATCCCGTATCGACTTCACGGCGTCCGCATCGGACATCGAACTGCTGGTTCGAGCGCAGTCGGACCCGTATCCGAACGCGCACTTCGCCTTCGGTGGTTCCCGTGTCCGTGTGCTGGAGGCTCACGTCTCGACCGGTCGCTTCGGTGGCACGCCCGGACGGGTGACCGTCCCCTATGAGGGAGGTGTCGCCATCGTCTGCGGCGCATCGCGCACTGTCCCCGAACCCGCGATCGTATTCGATCGGCTGCGCCTGGACGACGGGACCGAGGTGTCGGCGACCGACTTCTTCGGGACCCGCGGCGGATACATCGACCTGTCGTCCGCGGACTGAGCCGCAGCGGCGGACACGCAACGGCCCCGGATCATTCGAATGATCCGGGGCCGCCTGCATGTGTTCAGCGGGTGGCGAACTGGTCGACGGCTCCGGGGACCGGCTCGGCCGGATCGTTGCCCAGCGCGACAATGCGATTGTCGCCGTCGACGTGGACGACGTTCGGCTCGTGCATCGTGACTTCGGCCTCGGAGAACTGTCCGTACGACATGATGATGACGAGGTCGCCCGGGTTCACGAGATGGGCGGCGGCACCGTTGATGCAGATCCGTCCAGAACCGGGCTCTCCGGTGATCGCGTAGGTCTCCAGTCGGGCGCCGTTGGTGATGTCGACAACCGAGACCTGTTCGCCTTCGACGAGGTCGGCCGCAGCCATGAGGTCGGCGTCGATGGTGATCGATCCCACATAGTGGAGATCGGCCTGGGTGACGGTGGCGCGGTGGATCTTGCCGTTCACGAGCGTGCGGTGCATCAGTGGGATACCTCTCGGAGTGTGTGGGGGGGAAGGGTCAGTTCGCGACGGCGTCGGCGGCCATGGACTCACGGAGCGAGCGAGGTCGAAGATCGGTCCAGTTCTGTTCGACGTATTCGATGCACGAGCTGCGATCAGTACCGGTCGGGGCGCCGTGGACCACCTGCCAACCTGCAGGAACGTCGGCGAACGACGGCCAGAGCGAGTGCTGATCCTCGTCGTTGACCAGAACGAAGAACGTGCCGGTTTCATCGTCGAATGGATTGTTGGACAAAGGGTCTCCTGTCAGACGGGGGCCGTGCGACGGTCGACGGACGACTCGACGGGTGGGCCCGAAGCGCAGTTGGACCGTAGGTTACCCTAACCTCATGACAGCAGCCTCCGTGGACTCGACTATTGCGTCGCTCGTCGCCCGCCAAGCAGAGAGTACGCCGTGCGCCGTCGCGGTCGTCGACGCTCGAGTCCGCCTGACCTACCACGATCTCGCCCGTCGCGTCACCGATCTCGCCGATGAACTCCTCGCGGCGGGCGTCGGCCCGGAGACCGTCGTCGGAGTCGGGATGCCGCGATCGGCGGAGATGGTCGTGACCGTCCTCGCTGTTACGGCAGCAGGGGGTGCTTTCGTCCCCATCGATCCCACATGGCCGGTCGCCAGACGGGAGCATGTCATCGACAGCGCGGGTGTGCACGCGGTGGTTACCGAGCCGGACACCGTCGGCTGGCCGGTGCCGGTGGTGACGATCGACGTCTGCGCGCCACACCGAGAGACCGATGTCGATCCCGTCGAGCGTCTTGCCGCACTCCCGCTCTCGACCCCTCGTCCGGGTGACGGGAAGCGCCTGGCGTACGTGATCTTCACCTCCGGGTCAACGGGTAATCCGAAGGGCGCGATGATCCGACACGAGGCGATCTGTGAACGACTCGTCTGGCAGCGCGACGAGATCCTCCACTTCGGTCCCGACGACGCGACCCTCTTCAAAGCTCCGCTAGCCTTCGACATCTCGGTCAACGAGATCCTGCTTCCATTGGTGTCCGGCGGACGGGTGGTGGTCGCGTCGGCGGGTGACGAAGCCGACCCCGACCGTCTCCTACACCTCATCGAGTCCGAGGGCGTCACCTTCGTCTACCTCGTGTCGTCGATGCTCGACGTCCTCCTCGAGATGGATCGGGAGCGGGCCGTGGCAGGCGACAGCGCTATGCGCGGGCTCCGGCACGTGTGGTGCGGCGGAGAGGTCCTGACCCCCGGACTGTTCGCGCGCTTTCGCGAGCAGACCACGACCACGCTGTACCACGGTTACGGACCAGCAGAGGCGACGATCGGCGTCTCGCACGTCATCTACCGGGAGGAGGCCGAACGAATAGCGACGTCGATCGGGAAGCCGAACCCACATACTCGACTCCACGTCCTCGACGAGCGCCTCACGCCGCTCGGCGTCGGAGAAGCGGGCGAACTGTACGCCGCGGGTTTCCTGCTGGGCCGCGGATACGTCAGCGCAGGAGATCTCACCGCCTCCCGGTTCGTGGCCGACCCGTTCGGTCCACCGGGCGGACGCATGTACCGGACCGGCGACCGTGCCCGGTGGACGCAGGATGGAAGCCTCGAGTTCCTCGGTCGCGTCGACAACCAGGTGAAGCTGCGTGGCCGTCGTATCGAACTCGAAGAGATCGAGGCCGCCGTCGCATCCGCCGACGGTGTGCGGCATTGCGCGGTCGCTGTCGTCGGTCACGGCAACACCCAGCGACTGGTTGCCTACGTGACCGCGTCGGCTCAGACACCGAACGGATGGTCGGCCATCGCGTCGGTGACCGCTTCGTGCGCCCGCACGCTGCCCGACTACATGATCCCTGAGCTCGTCATGACGCTCGACACGATGCCGACGACGGCCAACGGGAAGATCGACCGGCGGGCGCTGCCCGCGCCGGTCGTCGCATCGGGGGGCAGTGCGGAACCGGCGACACCGGAGGAAGAACTCCTGTGCGGTGTGTTCGGCGAGGTTCTCGGGCTCGAGAGGGTCGCGGCAGACGACGACTTCTTCGCCGCGGGCGGCGACAGTATCATCGCCATCCGCGTCGTCAGCGCGGTCCGTCGCGTCGGGATGACGCTGCGCGTGCGCGATGTGTTCGCGGCACGGACCCCCGCTGAACTCGCGTTGCTGCTGCGGCAGGCCGAGGAGTCGTCGATCGCGGCGATCGAGTCACACGGCGCATTGACGCCCACCCCGATCCTGCACTGGCTGCACGACGTCGCCGCACCCGCGGGTCTCGACCGCTTCTATCAGGGAATCGCGCTCACTGTGCCGAGCGATGTCGACGTCCAGATGGTGCAGCGCGCACTCGACGCCGTCGTCGCCGTCCACCCGGTGCTCAACGCGACGGTGTCGTCGGCGGTCGACATGTCCGTGGGCGCCGACCGCGCAGGCGTCACCGTACGCGTCGACTCGGTACCCGCCGACACCGGAGACCAGGCGCTCGCCGTCGAAGCCGCGCGGATCGCCGATCGAGACGTCGACCGCCTCGACCACACCCGCCCCTCCGGTGCCTTCTCGGCGAGTTGGATCGAGCGGCCGGGACACTCCGGACGTCTGGTGCTCACCGCTCACCACACCGTCGTCGACGGCATATCGCTGCGCGTGCTCGCCGACGATCTCGCTACCGCGATCACCGAGCCGCACTCCGTCGCTGCCGAGCCGGTCTCGTGGCGGGCGTGGTCGAGCGCGCTGACCGCAACCGCACGAAACGGCGCGTTCGACGACGAACGAGAGCATTGGGTCGACACCTGCGCACGTCCCGCGGGCATCCTCGGACGACCCGTTGACCCCGCCACCGACACGGTCGCGACCGAGCGGACGCACACCGTGGAACTCGACGTCGACCTCACCCGACATCTCACCGACGTCCTCCCCGCGGCAATTCACGGATCGCCGAACGACGCGCTCGTCGCGGCGCTCGCCGTCGCCGTAACCGAGTACATGGACGCGGACGCAGTGACCGTCGAGATGGAGGGGCACGGACGGGAGGCCGATCCGGTCGGCGATCTCGACCTCTCGCGGACCGTCGGATGGTTCACCACCCTCTATCCGGTCCACATCGACCTGGGCGGCGTGAACCGGTCCGACGCGGGCGCGCTCGTACGCTCGGTCAAAGAACAGTTGCGCTCCGTTCCACGCCACGGAATCGGCTACGGCGCGCTCCGACACCTCGTCGACGATCCGGTTCCCGCACACTCGGCGCCCGTCCTGCTCAACTACCTCGGGCGGTTCGGCAGTTCGGACGCCGACTGGGCGATGGCGCCCGGGACCGTGCCCTACGAGGGGCGCGACCCGGCGATGCCGCTTCCTCGTCCGCTCGAAGTGAACGCCGTGGTGGCCGACGGACCTGACGGTCCGCGGCTGACGGCGGCGTTCAGTCGCGCGTCGGGAGTCCTCGCGGACGAGGACGTCCGGTTCCTCGCCGACCGCTGGGTGCAGACGCTTCGTGCGATCAGTGCCGCCGACGTTGCGGGCCATACGCCGTCGGACTTCCCGACGGTCAGTCTCACCGCATCAGACGTCAGCGCACTCGAGACCGCGAATCCGGGACTGCGCGACGTCACCGCGGCGACCGCCACTCAGCAGGGAATCGTCTTCCACTCGGTCGGCGAGACGAGCGAGACAAACAGCGATCCGTACCTCGTCCAACAGATCATCGAGGTGGACGGACCGGTCGATGCCGACGCTCTCGCACGCGCGACACACACGGTGATCGGACGCCACAGCGCACTGTCGGCCCGGTTCGTCCAGGTCGACGACGGCTCGACCGTGGTCGTCACCGGTGACGCCCCCGCTCCTGAGTTCCGAGTCGTCGACGCGACAGCCGATGCGGACGGGGGAGCGGGTGCCATCGACCGCGCGGCCCGTGAGGACCGGAGTCGCGGATTCGACATCGCGTCGGCGCCGCTCACCCGCTACACGCTGGTCACCCTTGAGCGCACCCGGCATCGCCTTGTGCAGACCGTCCACCACCTCGTCGCCGACGGATGGTCCGTGCCCCTCGTGCTCGCCGAGATCCGGCGCGCGTACGCCGATGCGCCCCGCGCCGCCGACCGTCACTCCGCGGCTGTGCGCGCCCTCCTCACCCGTGATCGCAGTGGTGAGCGGGAGGCCTGGTCGTCGGTGCTCGCGGGGGTCGACGACACCACGTCGATCGTCGCCGCCTTCGACACGACGAGCCGCGTCGTGGACCGAACTCGGGACGGCGTGATCGACGGAGTGGGGACGAGGCGGTTCGACCTCGACCCTGACGTGCACGCGGCCCTCGTCGCCGTCGCGCGACGGGCCGGCGTCACCGTCGGCGCCATGCTGCACGCTGCATGGGGATGCACACTC
>NZ_JBQEDL010000061.1:0-11872 GCF_052106715.1 Gordonia sp. (in: high G+C Gram-positive bacteria) | reverse complement strand
GCGGCCCCTCAGGTCGTCGGTCGACTTCGCGGTCAGACCCTGGATGAACTCGGGAACGAAGACTGCCGGATCTTTAATCCGGTCCTGCAGCCACTTCACGTCGAACTGCCCGCGGAGCAGCCGGGGTAGATCAGGAATCATCTTCGAGGCGTTCACACCGAACAGCCAGAGGGCCAGAAACCCTGCACCGTAACCAGATCCGGGCGCGACGACATCGGCGACAATATCCGTCATCGGCGCCGCAGGGAAGATGGCTTTGAGACCGAGCGGCCGCTTTGCCGCAGCCTGCAACTGGTTGATCGCCGAGTAGGAGTAGCCGGACATTCCGAGCTCTCCGTTCGAGTACGACCTCTTGCGCGCCCAGTCGAGGACTTCGAGAGTGTCCTTCTGCTCGCGCGGACCGAACACATCCCACTTACCCTGTGACGTCCCGGTGCCACGTACGTCGACGACGATCTGCGTGTACCCGCTGCGGACGAGCTTCGGGTCGACCGAGAACGAGCTGACGAGACCGCCCTTGGCGACCTTGAGCAATTGTTCGGTGCCCGAGATCGGGGTGCCGGACAGATTGATGCTCGCGAAGAAATCGATCACCGGCTTCGACAGCCCCGGAATGTTGGTAGCCGCGGTGGCGATCATGCTGACCAGCTTGTTGTACGGCGTCATGTTGACTATGACCGGGTTGCGATCCGCCGTCGCCCGGCCCGACTTTCCGGCCGGTCTGTACACGTCGGCGCGTAGAACGGTGCCGTCGGACATCCGGATCGGGACACTCGGGGTCACGTGGACTCCGGCGTAGTGCTGCGGGCCGTCGTAGGTCTTCGTCCACTTCGGCGGGTTGATCCCGATCGATGCCGCATCTGCGGGAGGCGGAGCGAACAGGCCCACCGCGATTGCCGATACGGCGATCAACGCCAACAACCGACGGAAGAACCTGCTCATCCCGACCCCCAAGGTCTGATTTCTCGCTGTGAGCACAGCGTGACTCACAACGCCGTACCCAAGTCTTGTGATAGGGGTCGCAGAGTATTACTCGTCAGTAGGTTGTGTCAACAGAACGTCGATCGGACCGAACCGATCAGCCTGGCCGCCACGGGAACCCACGACAGACCAGGGACGAGTCGCGACATGTGAGCAACCGACTCGCCTAACCCTCCAGTTGGTGTCAGCAGGTGACGCCAACGAGAGGGTTAGACGATGCGTGGTGACGAACGATGTCCCGAGACTTCACACTGCGGAAGCGGAGGGATTTGAACCCCCGGTGGTTTTACCCACGCTCGCTTTCAAGGCGAGTGCATTCGGCCGCTCTGCCACGCTTCCATCGGACAGGATCAACGCCTGCCCGCACAGAAGGCTATCGCACGTCGGTCGCGCCCGTGCCCACCGGCCGGATCGGTGGAAGACTGGATTCATGCGCGCCATCCCCGAATCACAGAGCCTGGACATAGTCGACCTCCCCGACCCCGAGCCGGCGCCCGGCGAGGTGATCATCGACGTCGCGGCCGCCGGGGTCAACCGCGCCGACATCATGCAGCGCGCGGGGAAGTACCCGCCGCCACCCGGAGCGTCGAACGTCTTCGGCCTCGAGGCGTCCGGCACGATCTCGGCAATCGGCGACGACGTGTCCGGCTGGTCAGTCGGCGACGAAGTCTGCGCGCTCCTCGCGGGCGGAGGCTATGCAGAGAAGGTCGCCGTTCCCGTCGCGCAACTGATGCCCGTCCCACGTAGCGTCGACCTCGTCTCGGCTGCCGCGCTCCCGGAAGTGTCGTGCACAGTGATGTCGAACGTCGTCATGACCGGCCACCTGTCACCCAGCGAACTCCTTCTAGTTCACGGCGGCAGCAGCGGAATCGGCACGCACGCCATCCAACTCGCGCACGCGCTGGGCGCACGGGTAGCCGTCACCGCACGCAACCAGGCCAAACTCGAACGCTGCCGCGAACTCGGCGCAGAAATCCTCATCGACTACACGACGCAGGACTTCGACGCGGTCGTCGGCGAGAACGGCGGAGCCGACGTCATCCTCGACATCATCGGAGCCAAGTACCTCGGCGCCAACGTCACAGCACTCGCACCCGGCGGACGCCTCGTCATCATCGGCATGCAAGGCGGCGTGAAGGGCGAACTCAATATCGGGGCGCTCATGGCCAAACGAGCCGCCGTCATCGGGACCACACTGCGCGCACGCCCGGTCGCCGGGGCCGGATCCAAAGCCATGATCGTCACCGAGACCGTCGCGAGAACCTGGCCACTTGTCGAGAGCGGCGACGTCGCGCCGATCATCGACTCGACGTTCCGGCTCGACGACGCGGCAGCCGCGCACGAACGCCTGAACTCCGGGGACACCGTCGGCAAGGTGCTTTTGACGATGGAGTGAGCAGCGCGACCCGCGAGGCGCTACAGACCTTCGCGGACGATCCGTTCACCGATCCTGCCGAAGGTGCGGCACAAGGTGTCGAACTCTTCGGCGGACAGGGAATCGATCACGAGGCGACGAACGGCGCGGTCACGCTCGTCGAGGATCGGCTGCACCATCTCACGCCCAGCGTCGGTGATGGTCACCCATTTCTGGCGGGCGTCGTAGTCGACGTTCTCCAGACGGGCGACGTAGCCGTTCGCAATGAACCGAGCCACCTGCCGAGACACCGTACTCAACGGGATCTGCGTCGCTTCGGCGAGATCACTGATCCGCAACCCCTCCGCAGACGACAACACCTCGAGCACTCGCCAGTCGGCACTGGTCAACGCCGCCGACGAATCGATCTGGTTGAACAGGGCCCGATACAGGACCCACCCTCCAGTGACGAACTGCTGCCACAGATCACGCTCGGCGCCATCGAGAACGCGCGCAAGCCCCCCATCGACTTCATTTCGTCGCAACACCCGAAGTACCCTTCCGCCCCGACCACTCCACACTTTCAGGTGCAACGATACGGTCGATCATCCGATCCGACCCAATCGAAGTGGCGGTCGACACGCGCAATCATCCGAACGAGCCAAGCACCCGCGCCACCTGGTCCATCTCGTACGGCGTGGAGTAGACACCGAGCCCGACTGTGACCGCACCGTCGGCGTCGGACACTCCGATCGCCTCCAATGCACGGCTCGGAACATCGTGTAGCGCGCTGATTCCATTGTCGTTCAAGCGACTTACGACCTTCTCGGCACTGACACCGCCCACCAGGAAGCTCACAAGCGGAACCCTGTGCGTGTCAGCGCCGATCACGTGGACGTGCCCCAGATTGTCCAACGCGTTCACCAGATAGAAGGTAAGACGCTGCAGATATTCGTATGCACCGTCCATCGACGTCATCAGCCGGCGGCGACGATCGCCGGTTGCCGCCGAGTCGAGACCGGCGAGTACCTCGACCGATGCGACGAGGCCGGCAAGCCATGCGGTGGGCGTCGGGGACGGCTCGAGTCGCGCGGGACCGATCGCGTGCGGATCCATCGACACGTTGGTCAACGACTCCATGCGGCCACGATCGGCGAACACCATCGCCGACATCCGCGGACCGCCCCACCGTTCGGCACTCACCAGAGTCACGTCCGCGCCCATCTCGCTCATCGACAACGGGACGAACGGCGCGGCGCTCGTCGCGTCCACCACCATCAGGGCGCCTGCGGCACGCGCGTGCCCGGCGATCTGCCCGATGTCGGTGATCGCACCCGTCGTCGACGACGCCAACGCGACCGACACGACGCTCGTGCGGTCGGTGATCAACTCAGCGAACTGCCACGGCGGCAGCGAACCGTCCTCGATGTCGACCTGCGCCCACCGGACGGGAGTCCCATGCCTGGCCGCACCACGCAGCCACGGGACGACGCTCTCCTCATCGTCGAGAACCGACAGGACCACGCCGTCGCCGATCCACGACGTCACCGACAACGATTCGACCAGCGCCGACACCAGCGCACCGCGCGACGGGCCGAACACGACGCACGACGGATCGGCGTCGAGGAGGTCGGCGATCGCCTGACGCGCCCGTGCCGTCGTCGCAGCAGCCTCCTGCGACTGCCGGGACAGCCCGCCGCCGAGGACCGGGTACGACCGAACTCCCCGCGAGATCGCCGACGCGACCGCATCCGGTATCTGCATTCCTCGCTGCGAATCGAGATGGATCCAACCGTCACCCAGGGCGGGGAACAAGCCTCTCACGGAGGCGATGTCGAACGGCATGGCCACAACGATAGACACCTGTCTCGCACCGATCACGTCAGGACGACGACGCACGCGGCACAATGGAGACCATGCTTCCCGAGATGTTCGGCACAACAGGCCCCGGCAACCCGCTGTCGTCCGACCCGTCGGCGACACCAGACGTACCAGCCGTCGAGTTCGCCGCCGCCAGCGGCGACGACAGTGACGCGTCGTCGAATCCGGTGGCAGGCATGGTGGAACAGCCCGCCAAGGTGATGCGCATCGGCACCATGATCAAACAACTCTTAGAAGAGGTGCGGGCAGCTCCCCTCGACGACGCTAGCCGCACTCGCCTCGCGGACATTCACCGCACGTCGATCGCCGAACTCCAGGACGGACTCGCCCCCGACCTGCGCGAGGAGCTCGACCGATTGGCCCTGCCGTTCTCCGACGAGCAGGCGCCGTCAGACGCCGAACTGCGTATCGCACAGGCACAGCTCGTCGGATGGCTTGAAGGCGTCTTCCACGGAATCCAGACGGCGTTGTTCGCCCAGCAGATGGCTGCCCGCGGCCAACTCGAGCAGATGCGACAGGGCGTACTGCCGCCCGGAGCCGGTGACATGTCCGACAACCACAGCACCGGTCAATATCTGTGACCCGCCGGTATGCTGTTGCGTTGTGTCAGCCGTAGCCAATGACGGCGGAGTAGCCGGTCGGAGCATTCCGCCGCCCCCGCCCACCTCGGATTCGCGAACGTTCGCACGGGGCATCCAGGATCTCGTCGAGGGTTTCCGAACCTCCGAACTCTGGCTGCACCTGGGCTGGACGGACATCAAACAGCGCTACAAGCGTTCAGTCCTCGGGCCGCTGTGGATCACCATTGCGACCGGTGTCACCGCCGTCGCGATGGGCATTCTCTACGGCGAACTGTTCCACCAGGACATCAAGACGTTCCTACCGTACGTGCTGCTCGGGTTCATCTTCTGGGGCTTCATCGAGACATCGATCCTCGACGGATCGGTCGTATTCTCGACCAACGAAGGTCTCATCAAACAGATACCTGCGCCGATCAGCGTGCACGTGTATCGCGTGGTCTGGCGGAGCATCATCATCTTCGCGCACAATATCGTGATCTACGCGATCGTGTTCGCGGTGTTCCCGCAGGACATCGACTGGTCTGCACTGCTCGTCGTCCCCGCAATCGCACTCTTCGCGTTGAACGCGACCTGGGCAACGATAGTCTTCGGGATCCTCTCGACCCGCTTCCGCGACATCGGCCAACTACTGACCACAGCCGTGCGACTGGTGTTCTTCATGACACCGATCATCTGGTCGGCAGACACCCTCGACGCCGTCGGCAGCGAAGGGTCGAGTCGGATGAAGCTCGTCGAGCTCAACCCGATGTTCCACTACCTGGAGATCGCCCGCGGACCACTCCTCGGCAAGCATGTCGAGTTCTACCACTGGGGCATCGTGCTCGGTTGCACCGCGCTCGGGTGCGCCGCCGCGCTCATGGTGATGCGCAACTACCGCGCCCGCGTGGCGTACTGGGTTTAGGAGACATCCGTGCCAGAGAACACCGACATCCGCGTCGACACCTGGGACGCGTGCGTCGACTTCCCGATCTTCGACGCCAAGACACGTTCACTGAAGAAGGCCGTCATCGGTGCGGCGGGCGGCGTCATCGGGTCGAACGGGTCCAAGACCGTCGTCGTCGAGGCGATTCGCGACATCAACCTACACCTGGAGCACGGCGACCGCGTCGGCCTCGTGGGCCACAACGGTGCGGGCAAGTCGACCCTGCTGCGCCTGTTGTCCGGGATATACGAGCCGACCCGCGGCTCCTGCAAGGTCCGCGGTCGCGTCGCACCCGTTTTCGACCTCGGCGTCGGCATGGACCCGGAGATCTCCGGCTACGAGAACATTCTGATCCGCGGAATGTTCCTGGGCATGAGCCGCAAGGAGATGCTCAAGAAGACCGATGAGATCGCGGAGTTCTCCGAGCTGGGCGACTATCTGTCGATGCCGCTGCGCACCTACTCGAACGGTATGCGGGTGCGCCTGGCATTGGGCGTCGTCACCAGCATCGACCCCGAGATCCTCATCCTCGACGAGGGTATCGGCGCCGTAGACGCGGAGTTCATGAAGAAGGCCCGCGTGCGGCTGCAGGCGCTCGTCGAACGCTCCGGCATCCTCGTGTTCGCCAGCCATTCCAACGAGTTTCTCGCCCAACTGTGCGATCGCGCGCTGTGGATCGACCACGGCCAGATCCGGATGGACGGCGGCATCGAAGAAGTCGTCCAGTCCTATCAGGGCCCCGACGCGGCAGCCCAGGTCCGCAAGGTCCTCGCCGAGAACGGCGGCGTCGCCCAGTGAACGGAATCAGGCAATGAGCAGTGTCGTCGCGGTCGTCGTGACGCATCGCCGCCCCGAACTCCTCGCCGAATCATTGAGAGTCGTCGCAGGCCAGGGCCGGTCGGTGGACCACTTGATCGTCGTCGACAACGACGACGACCCGGCCGTCGGCGCGCTCGTCGATGGCCAACCGGTCCCGACCACCTACCTTCCGTCCAAGCACAATCTCGGTGGCGCAGGCGGATTCGCGCTCGGGATGCTGCACGCGCTCGCGCTCGGCGCCGACTGGGTGTGGTGTGCCGACGACGACGGGCGCCCCGAAGGCCCCGCGGTGCTGTCGACCCTGCTCGATTGCGCCGACCGCCACCGCCTCGGACAGGTGTCACCGGTCGTGGTGAACATCGATGACCCGGACGCCCTCGCGTTCCCGCTCCGTCGCGGGCTCGTCTGGCGACGTAAGCGGTCGGAACTGTTCGCCCCCGGCGAGTCATCGTCGGACGATCTGCTGCCCGGCATCGCGTCGCTGATGAACGGCGCGCTGTTCTCCGCCGACACAATCGAACAGATCGGCGTCCCCGACCTGCGGCTGTTCTTCCGCGGCGACGAAGTGGAGATGCATCGTCGCCTCGCACGGTCGGGCATCGACTTCGGCACCTGTCTGAGGACCGCGTACCTGCACCCGGACGGGAGTGACGAGTTCCGCCCGATCCTCGGCGGCCGTATGCACACCCAGTATCCCGACAACGAGGTGAAGCGGTACTTCACCTATCGCAACCGCGGCTACCTGATGAGCCAACCCGGGATGCGCAAGCTCCTGCCCCAGGAGTACGCGCGCTTCGCATGGTTCTTCCTCGTCCAGCGCCGCGACGTCGCTGGCCTCCGCGAGTGGATGCGTCTGCGCAGGCTGGGCCGAGCCGAACGTTTCACACGGCCGTAGCGTCGATCGCTTCCGCAGAACTAGAACGTGTTCTACCCTGGGTGTCATGCGATTCACCTTTGCCGAAGCGATGACCGATGTCAGCTACTACGCGCCGCTCGCGCAGGCCGCCGAGAAGGCCGGCTTCGCAGGCATGACGATCCCCGACTCGATCGCGTACCCCGAGGAGTCGGACTCCGTCTACCCGTACACACCAGACGGCAAACGAGAATTCTTGGACGACAAAGACTTCATCGAACCGTTCATTCATGCGGCCGCCCTCGGAGCGGTCACGTCGACGCTGCGCTTTCTCCCGTTCGTCCTCAAACTGCCGATCCGCCCACCCGCCCTCGTCGCCAAACAGGCCTCCTCGGTCGCCTGCCTCACGAACAACCGGCTCTCGCTCGGCGTCGGAACCAGCCCGTGGGCCGAGGATTACGACATCATGGGCGTGGACTTCAAACGCCGCGGTAAGCGGATGAACGAGTGCATGGACATCATCCGCGGCCTCACCGCCGGCGGATACTTCGAGTTCCACGGCGAGTTCTACGACATTCCGCGCATCAAGATGTCGCCGACACCGACTCAGCCGGTACCGCTGCTCGTCGGCGGTCACGCCGATCCGGCACTGCGGCGCGCCGTGATTCGCGGCGACGGCTGGATGCACGGCGGCGGTCCAGGCGAGGAACTCGACGACCTCCTGGACAAGATCACCGCGATCCGCAAGGCGGAGGGCAAGGAGAACGACCCGTTCGAGATCCATGTGATCTCGATGGACGCGTACACCGTCGACGGCTGCCGACGCCTCGAGGACAAGGGCATCACCGATGTGATCGTCGGCTTCCGCCTCCCGTACATCCTCGGCGAGGACACCGAACCCCTGGAAAAGAAGATCGAGCACCTCGACTGGTACGGCGAGAACGTGATCGCGAAGGTCAACGACGGGCGATAACACGGACGCACGGTGTCCCGGTCCGTTACCGCTCGGTAGGATGGGTATCCATGACTAGCAGTGGAACCGAACGCACCAAGGCCATCGAAGCAGAGATCGGCAAGGTGTTCACCACTTCGGACTACTACGAGGTCGGCCGCGAGAAGATCCGTGAGTTCGCGCGCGCACTGCACGACGACAACCCCGTCCACTGGGATGATGCCAAATCGGCTGAGGCAGGCCATGATCGGCTCCTTGCGCCCCTGACGATCGTCGTGCTCGACGGCACCAAGGCGCAGGCCCAGCTGTTCGAGCAGAGCATCCCAGGCAACCCGTTGAAGTCTGGTGTCCTCCAGGTGGAGCAGCGGTTCGTGTTCCACAAGCCGATCACCGCGGGCGACCGCCTGAAGTCGGACGTGTCCCTGGACTCGTACAAGTCCGTCGCGGGCGCCGACCTGTTCACCGGCAAGACCGTGATCCGCGACCTCGACAAAGGCGTCATGCAGGAGTCGTGGACCACACTCGCCGGACCGGGCGAGACGGGCGACGGCCTGTCCGACGAGTTCCAGAACCTCGTCGACAAGGTGATGTTCTCACCGACCGCGTCCCACATCCTGCCGCTGGTCCCGACCGAAGCCGCCGAGATCCCCGACGACGTCCCGCATTCCTTCGGCGCGATCGCGTTCGACTCGGTGACCGAAGGGCAGGAGATTCCGCCGCGCACCCAGCGGTTCACCCGCGGCGACCTCGTCAACTATGTCGGCGTCGCTGGCGACCCGAATCCGATCCACCACAGCGACGAACTCGCGAAAGCGGCGAAGCTGGACACCTGCGTCGCACAGGGCATGCTGACGCTCGGTACTGCCGCAGGCTATCTGACGTCCTTCGTCGGCGACCCGGCCGCGTTCCGTGAGCTCAACGCCCGGTTCTCGAGCGCGGTCTACGTGCCGCCGACCGAGCCGGCCGTCGTCGTGTACACGGCGAAGATCAAGACACTCTACCCGGAGACCAAGCGCGGACTGATCACGTTCGGTGCCACAGTGAACGGCAAGCGCGTGTTCGGCAAGTGCACCGCGCTGGTTCAGTTCTCCTGAGCCGACACGGGTACGCCGTCCGAAAGGAGGGTCCTGCATATCCGCGGCCCAGGCGCTAGTTTGAACCGATGTTCGGGATACTCCAGCCCTGTCGGCATGTGCTCGACGATCTGCGCGATGAGTGGCGAGCACACATGTGCGGGCTGTGCCTGTCGTTGCGCGACGGCCATGGGCAGGCGGCCCGTCTCACCACGAACACCGACGCCGTCATGGTCTCGGTACTGACTGCGGCTCAGCGTGATGCGTCTGCGATCACACGGACCGCGGGTCCGTGTGCGTTCCGCAGCATGCGACGCGCCGACGTCGTGACGTCCACCGATCCGGGGATCCGCTTGGCTACGTCGGCGTCGCTGACCCTGGCCACAGCCAAAGCCAACGACGTCGTCGCCGAACAGCGTCTCGCTCTCGCGCCCGCCGCACCCGCACGAGGTCACGCAGCGCGAGCCACCGGGCGCGCACTACACCGCAAGGCCACTCGCACCGGAGACGTCCTCGACGTCACAAATGTGCTGACCTCGCTCGACCGACAAACCGACCTCGAATCGACGTCGAGCGATCTTGACGCCCTGACCGGGCCAACGGCCGACGCGTGCGTGACGGTGTTCTCCTCGAGCGCCGACCTCGCGGACGTCCCCGACAATAGACAGGCGCTGGCCGACATCGGGTCCGAGTACGGTCGTCTCGCACATCTGCTCGACGCGATCGACGACCGAGCGGACGACGACGCAGGCGGGGCGTTCAACCCGCTGACCGCCACCCGTACCAGTGACACCGAGGCCCTCGCCCGGGCACAACTGTCCGCCGACCGGATCGCCGAGCGATACCGCGACCTCGTACTGCACGACGACCGCCTATTGAAAGCGCTGCTCATCGACGGTATAGCGCAGGCCGTACGACGACGCCGCCGCGCAGGCGAACGTCGGGAGATCGCGGCGATCGGCGCAGGCCGACAGACCTGGCCGCCCCACCCGCCTGCCGATTGGCCCGGAGGCACACCGTATCCACCTCCGTTCCCGCCGGACCGATCGTGGTACCGACGCATCCTTCCGTTCACGGGTGTAACGTTCTGCGGTCCAGCCCTGTGCACCGACCATTGGAACCACTGTTCGGACAAGTACAAGGCGCCCCTCGCCGATTGCGGGGACTGCTGCGATTGTTGTGACTGCCCCTGAGTGTCACCCGAGTGCACCCGCGACGACGCCGACGACGACGGCGAGGAGCAGCCCCCGCAGTTGGGCGGAGAGCAGCGTTGGCTGAAAGGCAGCCCCGGTCATCAGCGGCTCGATAACCATCGGTGCATCGAACGGGAGCGGAGGCCGTGTGGCACGACGGAGTACGGACATGATTGTGCCGACGATCAGGAACGCGCAGGCGAACAGACTCACCGACGAAGCCGCAGCGACCGCTGCTGCAGACACGAGGGTGGCGATCGTGGGCACCACACAGTGCCAACGCCGCAGGTATCTGTCGGAGACGCCGAACGATCTCGCTAGCACCGGATCGGAAACCGACGTCAGGCCGCCTGCCGTCGCGACCCCCGCCGACCACACTGCGAGTGTCGATATCAGCAACGGAACGGCGTGGAAGTCAACGAGTATCGAAACCGCGATGCCGACCGCCGTCCAGCACAGCCACCGAACCACCGCCTCTGGGTGCCGTCTGAGCCGACGGAGGTCCATCCGGACGAACGCGCCTTCCGCTGTCCGATGAAGCCTCCCTGACTTAGAAGCGGTGTGGCGCTGCCATCTCGTGATTCGAGCATCTGCGATCCAACTTGCGTCCATCATGCTGATCCCGAGCCCTACCGCGGCGGCGAATCCGTCGCGCGGTGCGAACGTCCGCTGGTGTAACCGCTCCGGGGACAACCGCCCGAAGCGCGGGAATCCTCTTGCGCCCACGCTGCGGTCCCCGAGGAGTTGCGCAATGTACGCGGCACAGACGGCGATGAGACCAAACGCCCCGCCGAGGGCCAGCAGGATGGTAGCCGATTCGGGTACCAGCAGTGAGAGCGCTCCATGGATTGCGACGTCCGCCATGACGGCACAACCGACCGCGACCGCCAGTCGTCGCCTCAGCGGTCGGTGCCTTGACGCGGAACCGGAGAGCTCCCACTTCAACACCGCCCGGTCGACCCGGACCGGCCCCCACGTCGCCGCGAACCGCCCGACGATGAGAGCCGTCGCCAACACGAACGCCGCGATGACCGCGCCCCGGTGATCGTCGAAGATCGCCGACGTCTCCGCGAACTTCGCCACGTTCGACGGTTCGAATACCCACACCGCCACCCCCCCCGCCGACCCCGACCATCAGCAACAGGTCGACAGCCGACACATTGTTGCGCCGTATCCAGTCCTCGCCGCGTCTCACGATGCAAGGTCCACAACAAGGTCTGCGCAACGCTCTACGAGATCACGGCTGTGCGTCGCGACCAGGAC
>NZ_JBQEDL010000060.1:0-13694 GCF_052106715.1 Gordonia sp. (in: high G+C Gram-positive bacteria) | reverse complement strand
AACGCCTACTACAACCCGGGCATGAACGAGATCGTCTTCCCCGCCGCGATCCTGCAGGCGCCGTTCTTCGACCCCGACGCCGACGACGCCGCGAACTATGGCGGCATCGGCGCGGTGATCGGGCACGAGATCGGCCACGGTTTCGATGATCAGGGCGCCAAGTACGACGGCGACGGCAACCTCGTCGACTGGTGGACCGACGACGACCGCACCGAGTTCGGCAAACGCACCACGGCTCTCGCGGCGCAGTACGACCAGTTCACGCCCGATGGGTTGGACGAGAAGCACAAGGTCAACGGCGAATTCACGCTCGGTGAGAACATCGGCGACCTCGGCGGTCTGTCGATCGCCCTCGTGGCATACCGCATCGCGACCGAGGATTCCGGCGAACCGCCGGTCATCGACGATCTCACCGGCGAGCAGCGGGTGTTCTTCAGTTGGGCGCAGATCTGGCGGACCAAGACGCGCGACGCCGAGGCGATTCGCCGTCTGTCGATCGACCCGCACAGCCCGCCCGAGTTCCGCTGCAACGGCGTGGTCCGCAACGTCGACGCCTTCTACTCGGCGTTCGACGTCGCGCCCGGGGACGCCCTCTACCTCGATCCCGACGAGCGAGTCCACATCTGGTAGCGGTCCCACCCGCCGGTCGGAGCGGCTCGCTGCCCGATACTTTCAATCGGTCGAGACGCCCACTTCGGGCTTTGTGGGCGCCCTGCGTGCTGGTAGACATTCACCATGTCCTCACGCAGGGTGCTCCGCATCGCCGTTCCGGCCCTCGCCCTGCTCGTCTGGCTCGTGATCGCCGTCGTCGCCGGCCCGCTTGCTGGAAAGTTGAGCCAGGTCTCCGCCGATGATGCGAGCACCTTCCTTCCGGCGTCGGCCGAATCGACTCAGGTCCAGGCGCTGCTGCCCGAGTTCACGGATACTGCGTACTTCCCCGCGATCATCGCTGGCGAGCACCCAAACGGTTGGACAGATGCCGATTCGTCGTACCTGTCCGATGCCGTCGCACCGCTGCAGGGCGCCGAGGGATTCGCCCCGCGGTTCTCCCCCGCACTGGTCGCCGACGACGGCCTGGCCGCGCAGCTGATCGTCCCGGTCGCCACGGGCGGCGATCCCTCCGATGCGGTCGAACGACTGCAGGGCGCGCTCGCCGATCCCCCGCCGGGGGTGACGATCGCCATGACCGGTCCCGCAGTGCAGGCGGCCGATCTGTCCGGGGCGTTCGCCGGGATCGACGGCATTCTCCTGCTCGTCGCCGGAGTCCTGGTGCTGATCATCCTCGTCCTCGTCTACCGATCGCCGATCCTGCCGATCGTCGTCCTGATGTCGGCCGTGTTCGGCCTCGCTCTGGCGTCGGGCGTCGTATACGCACTCGCGGACAGTGGAACTGTCGAACTCAACGGACAGAGTCAGGGGATCCTGTTCATCCTCGTGTTCGGTGCGGCGACCGACTACGCGTTGCTCCTGGTCGCGCGTTATCGGGAGCATCTGGCTACCGACGACGACCCGCGCCGCGCACTCGTGACCGCCTGGCGGGCGACGCTCCCACCGATCGCGGCATCGGCGGGAACGGTGATCCTCGGTGTCTTGTGCCTGCTGTTCTCCGACCTGAACTCCAACCGCAGCCTCGGCCCGATCGCGGCGATCGGTGTCGCGGCCTCCCTGATCGCCTCGATCACGTTCCTGCCCGCCGCACTCGCTCTCCTCGGCAGGACCGCGTTCTGGCCGCGCCGTCCGAAGCCGACCGGCGCCGACGAACCCCACCGGCTGTGGAAAAGCGTCGCCGACATCGTCGCCGCTGCACCTCGACGCACATGGGCCGCGACGCTCGTCGTCCTGGTCATCGGGGCCGCGTTCGCCCCGATGTTCCGTGCCGATGGCGTCGCGACCACGGACTTCTTCCTCGGCGACGCAGATTCGGTTGCCGGCGCCGAACTCCACGACGCCCACTTCGACGCAGGATCCGGCTCGCCGACCTGGGTCATCACCTCGACGTCGAACGCCGAGGAGACCGCGACCGCGGTCCGTCAGGTGCCGGGTGTCGCAACCGCCGACGTGCTGGTCGCCGACGGGGCTCCGGTCGTCCGTGACGGCCGGGCCGCCGTCCAGTCCGTACTCGCCGACGACCCGGATTCGTTGGCCGCCCAGGACACCATCGAAGCGATCCGCGGCACGGTCGCCGACGACGTCATCGTCGGCGGCCCGACCGCCGTCGACCTCGACACCCGGATCACCGCTCGGCACGACCGAAATCTCGTGATCCCGCTCGTGCTGATCGTGGTGCTCGCCGTGTTGATACTGCTGCTGCGTTCGATCGTCGCGCCGCTCCTGCTCTTGGGAACCACGGTGTTGTCGTTCGCGACCACGCTCGGCGTCGGCGCGCTGTTGTTCAACGGTCCGTTCGGATTCCCCGGCGCCGACCCGGTGGTTCCGCTGTTCGCGTTCGTGTTCCTCGTCGCGCTCGGCGTCGACTACAACATCTTCTTGATGACGCGTGCTCGCGAGGAGGCGCAGCGACTCGGGACCCGCGACGGCATGCTGTCGGCGTTGACCAGCACCGGTGGGGTGATCAGCGCCGCGGGCATCGTGCTCGCAGCGACGTTCGCGGCGCTCGCGGTGATCCCCCTGCTGTTCCTCGCCCAGGTGGCGTTCCTGGTCGCGTTCGGCGTCCTCATCGACACGCTGGTCGTGCGGTCACTGCTAGTCCCCGCGATCGCCCTCGACGTCGGACGACGGATCTGGTTCCCGTCTGCCCTGTCGAAGGACTGACCGGGTCCTGGTCGCCGGTTACTGGTCGGCGTTCCCGGCCTTCCACGTGTTCCATGGAACGGACCAGTCGCCGTAGGTATCCCACACGGGGAGCTCCGGCCCGCCCGAGTTGGTGATCTCCACGACGTCGCCGAGGTTGAAGTGGTCGAACATCCACTGTGCATTCTCGTTGCTCAAGTTGACGCAGCCGTGCGAGACGTTCGACGCCCCCTGCTGCCCGGTCGACCACGGCGCCGCATGCACGAACTCGCCGTCATTGGAGATACGGAGATTCTTGAACACCGTCTCCTTGTAGTATCCGGGATCGCCTTCACAGACGCCGTACGTGCACGAGTCCATCACGACGTTGTCGAGCCGTTCAGACACGACGTGCACGCCCTCGTGCGATGGCGTGCTCGGCTCGCCGAGGCTCATCGGCATCTGCTTGACCTGCTCGCCGTTGTGGAACACGGTGAGCAGTTCGGTGGAGCCGTCCGCCTTGGCGACCCACGAGTCGTGGACCGTGTAGTCGACCGAGTTGTCTTCGGCCCCATAGACCCCGTCACCGAGGTCGACACCGTAGACGTCCGCCTCAATGTGGATCTTGGTTCCGGGCTTCCAGTAGTCCTTGGCTCGGTAGTGAACGTTCTGGTCATCGGTCCAGTACCAGGCACCGGGCTGTTCCGGTGTCGTGGTCACCGACAGATGCTTCTCGACCTCCGCCTTGTTCATCACCGGTTTGGTGAACTGGAAGACCATCGGCTGCCCGACTCCGATCCCCTGGTCGGCGACCGCCTCGGGCGCAGGCACCACGTTCGCGTAAGCGGTGTCGTCCGGGTCGATGGTCGCTACCTCGAACTTCTTACGAGTGTGCCTGCCGTCGTTGTTGACCGCGTCCGTCGCCACCGTGTACGTGGTGCCGTATCCGAGATCCTCGGTGGTGTGCCAGGCCGCGCCACCTTCGGTGGACACCCCCTCGACCTGTTTGCCCTGGGGGTTGGTGACCGTGACCGTCGCGAGGTCGCCGCCGCTCGCGCGCACCACGATCTCGTCGGTCGGATTGACCTTCTTCGCCGGGCTGGCGAGCGACACCTGCGCGGGCGGCTCCGAGGATCCGCCGCCGCCGCTGGAGCAGGCCGCCGAGAGGAGCGCGACTGCGAGCAGGCACAGCGCGACCAATCCACGACCTCGCCACCGACCGAGACTCATCGCCCGCCGGCTCATCGCGCCCCTCCGTCCGCGGCGGCGAGCGCGGCCGCGGTCACGCCGACGGCGCCACCGGTCACGGCAAGGACGGACGGCCATGCCCCGAATTTCTTCGCGAGCGGGTGCGACGCTCCGAACGCACCCAGGTAGACGGCCGCGAGGCCGCAGGCCACCGCGGGGCCGCGCGTAAGCCACGACCTGCCCGCGGTCACACCTGCCGCCGCCAGTACTACGCCGCCTAGTTCACGTCGACCGGTGTACCGAGCAGCGGCGTAGCCGCCGATCAGACCCGCTGCGACGATCGGAACCGAGGAATCGATCTGCATTCTCCCGAGGATACTCTGAGCAGAGAAGTAGAACACGTTCTATTCTGTTGGCATGGACGTGACATTTGAAGGAACCCGCCGCGAGATCGCCACCGACCAGGGCGTGATGCGCTACCACGAAGCAGGCGAGCACAACGACGACGTGCTCGTGCTGCTCCACGGCAGCGGACCGGGCGTCACCGGGTGGCGCAATTACCGAGGAAACCTGGAGTTTTTCGCCCGGACCCATCACTGCTACATCGTCGAGTTCCCCGGTTTCGGCGTCTCCGACGCCGTCGAGGGGCACCCGGTCCTGACTGCAGGCTCCTCGGTCATCCGGTTCATGGATGCACTCGGCATCTCGTCGGCGGCGATGATCGGCAACTCGATGGGCGGAGTCGTCGGCATCAATCTCGCGATCAAGCACCCCGACCGAGTGTCGAAACTCGTCACGATCGGTGGCGTCGGACCGAACATCTTCAGCTCCAGCCCGTCCGAAGGGCTCCGCCTGCTGCAGGAGTTCACTGATGCGCCCGACCGGGACAAACTCGTCCGGTGGCTGAACTCGATGGTCTACGACCGTGCGCTCGTGACCGACGACCTCCTCGAGGAACGGTGGGAGGCGGCGATCAATCCGGACGCGGCGAAGACCGCGTCGATGATGTACGGCTCGGCGGCGTTCGAGATGCAACAGAAGTTCCTCGCCGACGCCGACTTCCCGCCGTACTGGGCGATGATGCACAAGGTGAAGTGCCCGACGCTGCTGACCTGGGGCCGCGACGATCGGGTGAGCCCACCCGACATGGCGCTCGTCCCGATGAGACTCATCCCCGACGCGCAGCTGAACGTCTTCCCCAGATGTGGACACTGGGTGATGATCGAGGCGAAGGCCGCCTTCGAAGCCTCGGTTTCCGCGTTCCTCGGTTCGTGAACTCGCTCAGCGCCTTGCTTGGGTGATGGCGGGCGTCATCACGCGGGCGAGGTCGGCGGCGACGTCGAAATCGGCCTCCGGCGGCATCGCGACATAGCTCAACGCCATCCGCGTGATGGTCCGGGCGATCCGACCCGACGCCTCGGCCGACATCGCGATCCACGACTGCTGAAGGAGCGTGTCGAGATTAGCTGTCGCCGCTTCGATGAGCGGAGCCGAGTCGGTGGTGATGAGCTTGAGAAGGTCGGGCTTCGCTTCGCCGCTCACCAGGGACGCGATCATGGGATCGTCTGCGGCACTGGCGAAGAACCCGGCGAAGCCGACGGTGAACGCGCCTTCGACGTCACCGCGCGTCGATTCGACAGCGGCCGTGATCTCTGCGGTGAACTGTTCGACCAGCCGCAGCGCATAGGCCTGCGCCAGACCGTTGCGCGAGGAGAACTCGTTGTAGACCGTCTGTCTGCTGACGCCCGCGAACTGGGCGACGTCGCTCATGGTCACCCGCGCCCAGTCGTTCTCCAGCAGCAGTTCCCGCAGTCCGTCCAGCAGCGTGTTCCGCAGCAGCTGCTTACTCGCCGACGCGTACGACGGTCGGTCCCGAATCGGAGTGCTCACGGCACCCAGCCTACGGCGACCCCACAACGACACCGTCGTTCATCCCCGTGCCACCTCGACCATGTCGAAGTCGGCCTTCGCGGCGCCGCAGTCCGGGCAGCTCCAGTCGTCGGGAATGTCGTCCCACCGGGTGCCGGGTTCGATGCCGTCCTCCGGCCACCCCTGCGCTTCGTCGTATTCGAATCCGCATTGGGCGCATTGGTACAGCTTGTAGTTCATGACTCGCTCCTCTTCTCGATGAAGTCAGCTTTCTCGCGGACGCCGCAGTCTGGGCACGGCCAGTCGTCCGGAACGTCGGCCCACGGCGTACCCGCGGGATAGCCTTCGCGCGGGTCACCGACCGACTCGTCGTATGTGTAATCGCAGACTTCGCAGCAGTAGGCGGCCATGCTCATCCCCGCCCGTGCTCGGCGAGCAGGCGGGCCTCCTTGCCCGGCTGCAGATTCGCGCGGGTGAGATCACCGTCGTAGTGGGCGATGACCCGCTTGTCCATGACCTTGCGCCAGAGCGGCGGGAAGTACGCGACCGTGATCATGCTGGCGTATCCCGACGGCAGGTTCGGCGCCTCGTCGAAACTGCGGAGCGTCTGGTAGCGACGGGTCGGGTTCGCGTGGTGATCGCTGTGCCGCTGCAGGTGATAGAGGAAGATGTTGGTGCAGATATGGTCGCTGTTCCAACTGTGCGACGGCGTGCACCGCTCGTAACGGCCGCGGGCGTTCTGCTGACGCCGCAGCCCGTAGTGCTCCAGGTAGTTGACCGTCTCGAGCAGGGAGAACCCGTAGACCGCCTGGATGACCATGTACGGCAGGATCTGCCAGCCGAAGATCGCGGCGAGCGCACCCCACAGCACGACCGACATCGCCCACGCGTTCAGGACGTCGTTGGTCGGATGGAAGACGGGCTTGCCTGCCTTACGCAAACGATTCGCCTCCAGCGACCACGCCGACTTCAGGCTGCCGAACACACTGCGCGGCAAGAACGTCCAGAACGTCTCACCGAACCGCGAGCTCGCCGGATCCTCGGGAGTCGCGACGCGAACGTGGTGGCCACGGTTGTGCTCGATGAAGAAGTGGCCGTAGAAGGTCTGCGCGAGGGTGATCTTCGAGAGCCACCGCTCCATCGACACTTTCTTGTGGCCGAGCTCGTGTGCGGTGTTGATGCCGATGCCGCCCATCGCGCCGATCGAGAAGGCGAGGCCGATCTTCGACGCGATGCCGAGGGACCCACCGGCGATCCCGAGCCAGCTGAGGTCGCCGAAGCGCGCCCCGGGCCCGGCGGTCCACAGATAGGCCGCGAACAGGAGACTGGCCAACTGAAACGGGATGTACACGTAGGTGCAGTAGCGGTAGTACTTGTCCGCTTCCAACTCCTCCATCAACTCTTCGGGCGGATTCTGACCGTCGGGCCCGAAGAACACGTCGAGGATCGGAAGGAGCACATAGATCAACATCGGGCCGATCCACCACCACACGGGCGAGACGCTGGCCATCCACCCCCAGTCAAGGGTGTCGCCGAGCCAGTTCATCACGGCGATCAGCCCGGTCGCCAAGAAGACCGCGGTGGGCGGAATGAGGCCGAGCAGCCACAGGTGGCGCTTCTTGTCACGCCATTGCGTCGCGGGGACGGAACTGTCGTCGAGTGTCGGATTCGCCATCGTTATCCTCCTTGGTCCGGCGAGCTGATGACCTTGACATTAGACGTTGTATCGTAATGTTTCTATACATATTCGCTCATTTGTAAACCTTCCCCGCTATCGATCGTTCGATCGTTAGGATCGACGACATGGAGTTCTCCAGATTCGTCGCTATCGGCGACTCCCAGACCGAGGGCATGTGCGACGAGCTCGGCCCCGACACGTACCGCGGATGGGCAGACCGCCTCGCTGAGCAGTTGGCCGACATCAATCCCGGGTTGCACTACGCAAATCTGGCCATCCGCGGAAAGAACACGCGGAACACGCTCAACGAGCAGCTCGCGCCCGCACTCGCCATGAAGCCGGACCTGGTGGCCGCCCCGCTGGGCATGAACGACGTGATCGGCCGAGCCGACCTCGACGTCGTCCACGCCGATCTCGAGCAGATCTACGGCGCACTCGCCGAGACCGGTGCGACGGTGATCATCTCCACGTTCCCGGACATCGCTCAGATCAACCCGCTCGGCCGCGCATTCGAATCACGACTGTTCGAGGTCAACGACATCATGCGGGGATTCGCACGGCGCCACGGGTTCGTGCTGGTCGACCTCTTCGCCGCACCCGTACTGCGGGACCGCCGCGCCTGGTCGACCGACCGACTGCACGCCTCGAGTCTGGGCCACGGCCGGTTCGCGGCGGGCGCCGCCCATGCGCTCGGACTGCCCGGGGCCGACTCCCAGTGGAGTAGCGCGCTCGATGTCACCGACGAGCCGAACCCGCTGCGCCGCACCGTCGACGATGCACGCTGGCTCGTCGAGTTCTTCACCCCGTGGATCGTGCGGAAACTGCGCGGCCGATCACTGGGCGACGGACGGACCCCGAAACGTCCGCTGCTGGCTCCTGTCGTCGCACCCGGGAACGTCACGGCGCGCTGAGCGGTACCGGGGACGACGTTTGTGCCCTGGGCACGACGTTGCGCCCAGACCCTGACCCTGTGCACGATGCCGTGCCCCGAGCACGAAGACTCGCGCCCTGAGCGCAAACCGTCCAGTCGACGGTACAGAAAAAGCAGGCCAGAAAAGCTCTGACCTGCTTCTTGTGGTGCGCCCGTAGGGATTCGAACCCCAAACCTTCTGATCCGTAGTCAGATGCTCTATCCGTTGAGCTACGGGCGCGTGCCCGGATCGAGTGTACCCGATCCGATATTCAATTCTTCCGAGGGCGTGGCCTCGGTCGGCGGAGGCGAGAGGATTTGAACCTCCGGTCCCGTTTTAGCGAGACAACTCATTAGCAGTGAGTCCCATTCGGCCGCTCTGGCACGCCTCCAGCGGAGTTCTTATTCCGAACTGCCGAGGCAAAACATTACACAGCCACGTCTCGCGTACGCAAATCGACGGCTCGATGTGCGTCGCGGCCCTGGTCAGGCATACATTCAAGGGGTGACACCGCGTATGAGACCAGACCTGGAGTCCCTGCCCGCCTACGTTCCCGGCAAGTCGTTCCCCGGCGCGATCAAGCTGGCGAGCAACGAGGTGACCCATCCCCCGTTGCCGAGCGTCGTGACTGCGATCGCCGACGCAGCGTCGAGGGCCAACCGCTACCCGGACAACGGAATGGTCGAACTCACCGACGAGCTCGCCAAGGCCTTGGCGGTGACTCCCGCTGAGATCCAGGTCGGGTGCGGGTCAGTGATCCTGTGCCAGAACCTGATCACCGCGACGTCGGGCCCCGGCGACGAGGTGTTGTTCGCGTGGCGGTCGTTCGAGACCTACCCATTGGCCACTCGGGTAGCGGGCGCGACACCGGTCCAGATCCCATTGACCGGCGAAGCCGTGCACGATCTCGACGCGATGGCGGCAGCGATCACCGACCGGACCCGGCTGATCTTCCTCTGCAATCCGAACAATCCGACGGGCACCGTCGTCGAAGCGCAGGCGCTCCGCGACTTCCTCGACGGCGTGCCGAACGACGTCGTCGTCGCCCTCGACGAGGCGTACTTCGAGTACACACGACTCAATGGCTCGCACGCCTACGACGCACTCGAGCTACGCCGCGAGTACTCGAATCTCGTTGTGCTGCGGACATTCTCGAAGGCGTACGGACTCGCCGGCCTACGCATCGGCTACGCCGTCGCCGACCCGGTGGTGATCACCGCACTCGGCAAGGTCCACGTTCCGTTCAGTGTCGGAAGCCTTGCCCAAGCCGCCGCAGTCGCCTCACTTCGCGCCAAGGACGAACTGTTGGCCCGCACCGACGCCGTCGTCGACGAACGGGCACGCGTCACCGCGTGTCTGCGCGAGGCCGGATACACCGTGCCCGACTCGCAGGCCAACTTCGTCTGGCTCGCCCTCGGCCACGACGCGGAGCCGTTCGCGGCAGCGGCGACCGAAGCAGGCGTGATCGTGCGTCCGTACGCAGGCGAGGGCGTACGAGTCACCGTCACCGAACCCGCCGAGAACGACGTGTTCCTGGCGTTCGCACAGGAGTGGGCGCAGGGCTGAGGATCTCGACCTACCGCCTCCCCGGCTGGGTCGAGCCGGGGACGGGCGGCGACACAGCCTTAAACTAGTGGGCAGCCCGACCTTGAACTAGAGGGCAGGGGCGAGCGCCTGCCAAGCGAGGGGCAGGTCCTGCTTCCAGTAGTCCCAACGATGCGTACCGATCAGACGGAAGTTCGACTGGAACGGAACGTTCTTGACCCGCAGTTGCGCAGCGAACTCAAGAGAGCAGCGGTTAGCTCCGACTTCGAGAGCCGAACCGGCGGCGATCTGAGCGTCCTCCGGCCCGTCCTTGGGGTCGATGTCCGCCTTCAGATCGAGCGGGCCGACAGCGCCCGACCCGGACGAGAGGAAGATCGCCTTACCGCGCAGCGCATCGATCCGATACGACGGGTCGTGTGCCCGCCACGTCGCGTTGCCCGGCCTTCCCCACATATTGGTGGCGTCGGCTCCGGTCTGGCCGAGGGTCGCACGGACATACGCCTCATTGGCGGGTCCCGTCACCGGCGGGCATCCACTGAGCGACGCGACACCCTGGTACAGGTCCGGATGCCGGGTGGCCAGCGCAAACGCCGACTGCCCACCCATCGAGAGTCCGAGCACGCCGTTACGGCCCGATCCCGAGAACTTCGCGTCGATCAGCGGCGGCAACTCCTTGGTCAGGAATGTCTCCCACTGCGGCTTGCCGACGACCTTGTCCTTGTGCTTCCAGTTCGTATAGAACGACGCGGCACCGCCCGCGGGCAGCACCACGTTGACGTTGCGCCCGGCGAAGTAACGGCCCGCACCGCCCTTGGTGATCCAATCGCTCACGTCTTTGCCCGCTTCGGAGCCGTCGAGCATGTACAACGCGGGCCGAGGCGCCTGGCCACCCGGCGTCAGAACCGTGACCTTCACCTTCTCGCCCATCGACGGCGAGTTCACACTCAGGTCCACTCGGTGCGTCGACACCTTCTTGAGTGCCACGATCCGCGCGACGTCCTTCTTCGACGGAGAAGCCTGGGCGATCGCGGCAGGGGCAAGCATCGCCGCAGCAGCGACGACAGCCGCAACCGCGACACATCGGGTAGATCGAATGGACCACATGGTGGCTAAGAGTACCCGTTCCAACCTGAGAAGAATTGTCCGATTCTCCACAGTTCGTCTCCACACCTCCGACACCGCGTCTGACCAGCCCGACCTGGCTACATCGATTGAAGGGATAGTTTCATGGTGTCTCGTGTGGTTCGTGTGGGAGTGTCTTTGGCGTCACTGTCGGTGGCGGTTGCTGCGAGTGTGGTGACTGCGCCTGTGGCGTCGGCGAGTACGCAGACGGGGTGGACGGGGGCGACTCCTCCTGATGCAAACGGGGTGATCTACCTGCACAATTCGACGATCAACAACTCGCCGCTGAAGGCGGAGAGTGCCATCTGGCCGGCCCTGGGGAACGCTGTCGGCCCAGGGGCGGTCGGTGTTCGACCGCGGTTGTTCAAAAGTGGTGTTCTGTGTGAGGCGCTGGACTACCAGTACAACGCGTCCCCGACGACGAAGTTCGTCGCAGCAACCTCTGCGACGTGCGGTAATGGTTCGTACAATAGCCACGGGTTTGTGACTGTTTGGGACGACGCCGAGGGCTACAAGGACAGTATTACGTTCCCGTCGAACCCTTTGAGTTACAAGGCTCCGACGGCTAGGTCCTCGTTTGTTCCGTCGGTGGCTGAGACGGGCCGCAACGGTTCGGGCCAGAGTTTTGGTTCCGGGGCGGACGCGAAGTCTGATCAGGATGGTCCTGATTTGATCGCTGCGTATGCAACGAACGGAAAGCTGGGATATGTGAAGCGTCAGAGCTTGGCGAGCCCGAAGGCGACTTCTCCGCAGCAAGCACGGTCGATGAACAAGGATTCTCGGTCGATCGACGTGTTCCAGAAGGACGGCAAGACCGTAGTTGGAACGTTCAAGATCGGGTGACGGTTCGTCTACCGATATATAGTCGGGGCTTCGACAGCAGTCGGAGCCCCGACTATACTTGTTATCAGCAGATCGAAAACGGAGTGTGGTATGGCTTTATATATTCCTCCAGCTTCTAGTGGGGCTGTGATTATTCGTACAGACTTTTCGACGAGCGAGGATAAGTGGCGAGAAATACTCCTTGCTACGTCAGAGCCGATATTTCTTGATGGCGCGGAGGGGCCGCTGTCGATCGATGCGACGTTTATCAACGATACGACGTTTGACGGTGCGTCTCCGTTAGATGTTGCTACGGCAGAGTCAGAGAACCTTCCCGCTGTGGCTGTTTTGGCTGATGCCGTAACCTTTTCGAGGAAGAAGCCTGTGACGTTCGCTGCGGTGGATATGAGTCCGGAATCTCCTGGTAGGACGTTTCGGTTTCGTGTCCAGGAGTTGTGGCTTGTGGTGACGAACCTCGTCCAGGGGAACCTGTTTTTCGACGAGCTGTATGACTCGGCGATTGATGGAGTTCTTCCTGAGGATCCGAACTCGCCGCAGTACAAGGGGCTGTGAGCTAGGCAGAGGGCTGTACCGGCGGAGCCGGTTCCGCGCCGCGACGGAGGAGCGGTCTCGGTGGTTGGTGGTTGTCCGGAGCGTTAGCGCAGGGCGGCCGGCAAGCACCGCGATGGTGTTGTGCGGCCGTAGGTCGGTCCGTTGTTCGACCGGAGGTCGTGCGAGTGTCAGGGCCTCGATGGGCCTGGCACCCGCGATCAGCAGCCGCGTTCTGCACGTGTGGTGACCGGCGGGGGTGGGCCGGGCGGCGTGTGCTCACCCGGCCCACCTGTTGGTTAGTCGAGGTCGATGGTGTCGGGGTCGATGGTGCCGGTCATGGCCTTTTCGACATCGGTGAGGGTGTATCCGGTGACTTCGTCGAGGAGGTCGAGGTAGGCGGTCCGGGCGGTGCGCTGGTAGGTGTCGCGCCAGGAGTCTTTGGCGATGACTGATTCGTGTGCGCCGAGAGCGACGGCGAGGCCGATCAACTGTGCCCGGTCGGCGGTGGCGTCGGCCAGGGTCGTGGCGATCTCGTTCTCGTCGGTGCCGAGCATGGTGGCTCACGCCTCGTACATCAACGGTTGGACGGACATCGTCAACTGTGACCAGGCGCCAGCGGTCGGTGCGACAGTACCGATCACCGACACGTTCAACCACAAGACCAAGGCGTCGCCGTGGGTCCAGGTCAACGGCGACAGTCTCGGCTACTTCAAGGGATACCGGTCCTACGAAGTGCAGTTCGATCAGGCACGCGTGGTCAAGGCCGACTGCGACACTTCCGGGCACGCCCGCGTCGAGAAGACCTACGAGGCAGGCGAACTGACGATCACCAACCGTGTGGACTGGTCGCACGGCAACGGGACTGCGCCCATCGTCCCGAACCAGCTGCACGAGCGCGTCACGATCGCCGACCTTCGGTGTGACGCATCGTTGAACGTGTGCCTGCCGGCGTCCGTGGCGAACGGGAACTGACACTGCACTGAAACCTTGGTCAGCATGTCGCTGCCGCGCTGCACGGGATCGCCTAGCTGCCATGACGCACCGTCATCCACGTAGGCCGCCTGATTGGCCTTCACCCACCATCCATCATTACGGCGGGTCGGGTCGGCAAGCCCCTAAAGAGTTCGGCACGTCTAGGGCCCGTTCCGCAAGTAGTCGCCGAGGATCCGGCTCGTCTCCCCTGCTACTACTCGTCTTGCTTCAGCACATCCTGTCAGTTATGTGGCTCTTCGTATCTCAGAGTGCGTTGATGCGTTCTGCGAGCTGGCCGGAGTGCA